>VGXI01000215.1 GCA_016873475.1 bacterium
GCCGAGGAGCGCCAGCCCCTTGGCCCCGTTCTGTTTGAGGACGTCCATCACGGTGACGACGTTGCCCAGACGCACATCGGCCTCGGGCACCACGATCACGGTGCGATCCGCGCTGGCCGCGAGCCGCTCGCGGGCGAGGCGGCCGAGTTCGGGCAGATCGACGTGGCGGCCGTCGACCTGGATGCTGGCCGCCGTGACCAGCACCGTCAGCTTGTCCTCGGCGCTGTTTTCCCTGCGGACGACGGACTCCGACTTCGCCGCGCGCGTGGCGTTGACCTGGATGCCCGACCACATCAGGGCCGGCATCGTCAGCAGGAAGACGACGATCAGGGTCGTCACCACGTCGGCGAGGGGAACGATGTTCGCCTCGGCGATGCCGGGCAGCGGCGCTCGGCGCTGGCGAGCCATCACTGCACCGGCCGGCTGTTGACGTACTTCCAGAAGTCGTTGCGCGCGTCCTCGGCGTCCGTGGCCCGCACGCGGATCGTGCGCGTGAAGTAGTTGTAGCAGACGGTCGCGATGACGGCGATCACGATGCCGGCGGCCGTCGTCAGGAGGGCCTCGGAGACGCCCATGGCGATCACCGAGGAGCCGCCGCTGCCCGTGATGGCGATGTCGCGGAAGGCGCGGATGATGCCGACGACCGTGCCGAAGAGACCGAGCAGGGGCGCGATGTTGGCCAGCGTGCCCAGGATGACCAGGTTCTTCTCGAGCTTGATCTGCTCCTTCTCGATCTCGGTGTCGAGGATCTGATCGACCTGCTCGCGCCCGGCGCTCAGATTCTCCACCGCGGCGGCCATGATGCGGCCCAGGGACCCGCTGCCCTGTTCGCAGTAGCGGGCGAACTCGCCGAGTTGGTTGCGCGAGAGATGCTTGCGCATCGTCGCCTTGAAATCGCGCGCCGAGTAGCGCGTGCGCAGGAAGTAGATCCAGCGCTCGAGCGCGAAGGTGACCACCACGATGCTGCACGCGATGAGCACGAGCATCGTCTGGCTCTTGAAGAACATCACCATCATGTTGTTGTCCGTGAGCATTCCCACTCCTTTGCGGATCCTTCCGGGCTCTAGTTGGCGCCCGCTTGTTGCAGTTCCTGGTCCAGGGCGCTGATGCGTTCGCGAGCGAGCGCCGCCCACTCGGCGTTGTGGGGGTTCTCGGCGATGCGCCGATAGGCCTGGCGCGCGGCCGCCAGGACGCCCGCTTCCTCCTGCAGCGAGGCGATGCGAGCCAGCGCGGCGATGCCGTGGTCGTCGGCCAGGGCGCCCGGAGCGTCGGCGGCGGTCTGGTAGGCCGCGAGGGCCTCCTCGCCGCGACCGAGCTTGCTCAGGGCCTCACCGCGCTGGTAGTGGATCAGCACGAGAGGCGCGCCGGGCTGGGTGGCCAGGGCCTCGCAGCGGGCGAGGGCGCCGGCGGCATCGCCCGTCTCGTTCAGGCAGACGTCCGCCATCTGGAGTTCCAGTTCGAGCCGCCGCTCGTGCGCGGGGTAGCGCTTGAGGAAGTCCTCGCCGTTGCTGAGAAAGCTGCCCCATTGTTCGAGTTGCCGGTAGCAGAGGCCGGCGTTGAACAGACCCAGGGGGGCGAGCGCGTCGTCCGGGTACTGGTCGGCGAGGACGAGGAAGTGACCGGCGGCCTCGCTGTACTTCTCCTGGGCGAAGAGGAGGTGTCCTGCCTTGAGCAGCGCCGCCGCGACGAGGGGGCGGTCCGGGTAGGTGGCCGTGAAGTTCTCGAAGCAGGCGCGGGCACCCTCGAGGTCGCCGAGGGCGAAGCGCGACTCGGCCAGGTAGAAGAGAGCGTCCGGGGCGACCTCGGCGTTGGGGTAGCGCAGCGTGATCGCCTCCAGGCGCTGGGCCGCCTCGGCGTAGCGCTGCGCGCGGAAGGCCTCGCTGCCCTGCTCCCAGAGCACTTCCGCCGCGAAGCTGGCGTCGGGGTTCTGCTCGACGTAGGCGAGCAGGTCCCGGCCGCTGCGCAGGAAGCAGGCCTGGACGGCCTGCTGGGCGTCCAGCGCCCGCAACCCCGCCGGGTGCGCCGTCAGGTAGGCCGTGAAGAGCGTGGCCGCTCCGTCGTAGTCGCCTTCGTTGTAGACGCAGTTCGCCTGGTTGAAGAGCGCCTCCTCGGCGGCCGGCACGTCCGGATAGCGCGCCGCGAGGTCCGCGTAAGCGGCCCGCGCCTCGCCGTAGCGCTGGAGCCCGAAGAGGGTGTCGGCGAGCTTGCCCAGCACGGCCGGCAGGTCGGCGTAGTCCGGGTGCTCGTCGATCAGGCGGCGCCAGCGCGCCACGGCGTCTTCGTAGTACTGGAGGGCGTAGAGGCACTCGCCCGACTGGTAGAGTGCCTGCGCGCACTCGACGCCGGTGGGCTGCGTCGCGAGGAACTCGTCGTAGAGCGCAAGAGCCTGCTTGTGATCCTTGCGATTGAAGTGCATGCCCGCGGCCGCCAGGGCGTTGGCCGGATTCGCGCCCGCCTCGTTGCTGATGACCAGCAGGTAGCGCTCCTGCTCGAGGGCCGCCTTCTGGTCGTCGCCGAGCTGGCTGTAGCTGGCCGTCATGCCCTGGAGAGCGTAGGGCGCGGCGTCGCTGAAGGGGTAGTCGTTCAGCACGAGGCGGTAGAGGTCGGCCGCGTCCTGGTAGAGGCCGAGCGCGAAGTAGCTCTCCGCGATCAGGTAGTAGGTGTGCGCGCGCCAGGGATTGGGCGTCGGCAGGAGGCGCCGCGCGAAGTGGCGGTAGTTCGTGACGATGCGGTTGTGGTCGCCCTCCTGGTGGTAGGACCAGGTGAGCAGGAAGAGCGCCTTCTCGCCGAGATCGCTGCCGGCCGACTGGTCGAGCAGCTTGCCGAGCAGGGTGCGGGCGGGCTCGAGGTTGCCCAGCTCGATCTGATCCAGCGACTGGAGGAGCTGCACGCGGCCGGCCAGGGGATCGCCCGGGTAGCGATCCATGAACATGTGCCCGAGACCGATGCTCTGGTTCCAGTTCTCGCCCAGCGCGTAGTGATGGATCATCTTGAAGAGTGCGCTCGAACTGGTGAGACCGCTGGGGAAGGCGCTGAGGATGGCGCTGAACGCATGGTCCGCCTCGCTCTCCCGGCCGAGCTGGAAGTAGGAGAGGCCCTGGAGCATGAGCACCTTCTCGCGCAGCGGATCGGCGGCGGGCGCGTCGGCGAGGAGGGCCGTGAGGCTGTCCAGCGCGCGCGCGTAGTCCTCGTCGTGGTAGAGAATGGTCGCCAGCTTGAAGCGGGCGGCGAGCGCGTGCGGGCTGTCCGGGTGGGCGGCGAGGACGTCCTCGAAGGCGCTGCGCGCGAGCTGGCGCTGGCCGGAGCGCAGGAAGCTCTCGGCGATGGCGAAGCGCACGTCCTCGGCGAGCGCGGTCTGCGGGTAGCGCACGAGGAGCTGGCGGAACTGCTGGATGGCCTTGAGGTGCTGGCCCTCCTCGGCCAGGGTGCGCGCCGTGTAGTAGCGCGCCCGCTCCGACTCCACCTGCTGGAACTGGGCGCGGGCCGCCGCGAGCTCGCCGCGCTGGTAGTGGTAGAGGCCGTAGGCGAAGCGCAGCTCGGGCCGCTCACCGTAGCGCGGCCAGGCGGCGACGAGGCGATCGGCGGTGACCTTGAAGTCCTCCCATTCGCCGAGGGCCACCCAGGTCTGGGCGAGCGCGAGCTGAGCGTCGCGGGCAAGGTAGCCGCCCTCGCCGCCCGCGACGGCCCCGAAGTGCTGCGCGGCGCGCGTGAAGTCGGCGAGCGCGAAGGCGCACTGGCCCCGCCGCAGTTCGGCGGCGGCGCGCAGGATGGGCCTGGCGCCCGCAGCGCCGGGCACGCGCGCGAGTTCGGCATCGGCCGCCTTGAGATCGCCCAGCCGCCAGAGACACTCGGCGGCCATGTAGCGCGCCCGCGCAGCGTGCTCCGAGCTCTCGAACTTCTGGCAGACCGCCCGGTAGGCGTCCACCGCCGCCATGCTCGGCCCGTCCCGCTGCAGGAGCAGATCGGCGGCGTCGATCAGCGCGCCCGCCGTCTCCTGCGCACGCGCGGGCAGGGCCGGCGCCCAGAGGGCGAGGACGAGCGGCAGGAGTCCTTTCCACATGGAGCGCACCTCAGTTCACCTCGAGCTGGACAGGAGTCTTCAGGGCGGGGTCGTAGTCGCGGATCTCGACGGCGATCTCCTGCGCCCAGGGGGTCCCGTATTCGTCCTGGACGACGACGAGGACGCGATAGTTGCCGGTCGAGACGAGGCGGCCGCTGTCGTCGCGGCCGTCCCAGGTGTAGGTCGCCGGCGGCTCCTTGCTGCCGCGCGCGCCGTGGACGGGCTTGCCCTCGCCATCGAGGATGCTCAGCTCCCAGCCCTTCGCCCGGCCGCGCAGCTGGCTCTTCAGCTTCAGCTCGACCTGGCTGCGCTCGCCGCTGGGCGAGAAGCGCGTCGCGTCGCTGCGCAGGCTGATGCCCGTGGCGATGCCGAAGCGCCAGGTGAGGCTGAGCCGGTGGGAGAGGCCGAGCGGCGTGTCGGCGATGGCGTAGTCCAGCTGCCAGGGACCGTTGCGGTAGCCGCCGCCGGCGCCGTAGCTGCCGCGCTGGGTGTCCCAGCCGCTGCGCAGCGCGAAACCGCCGGGCACCCAGAGCTCGCTACCGGCCTGGAGGACGACGGGCGCGTCGCCGACGCGCACGAGGTCGAGAGTCGTCAGGCAGCGGCCGTTCTGCAGGTGGAGCGCGCCGCCCGCCCGCAGGGTGAGCGGGAAGGTCTCCGGGGTCTGGTGGAGCGTGAGTTTGGGCGGCAGCAGGTTCTGCATCAGGAGGCCGAAGCTGAAGAGGCGGTGCGGGCGGTTGAAGACGGCCAGGTCGATGCCCGAGCCGCTCGCGCTGTAGCCGGCGATCTGCTGGTTCACGTTGCGGTAGCTCGCGGCGAGGCTGAGGCTGCCGAAGCGGCGGGCGAAGCTGATCTGGATGGCGTTCTGCTGTTCGTCGAAGGTCTCGTCGCTGTCGGCAAGCAGGCTGCTGCGCTCGTAGGCGCCGGAGCGCG
>VGXI01000216.1 GCA_016873475.1 bacterium
GGCGCCGGCGGGGCTTCGGCGTGGCGCTGGTGGGCTACACGAACGTCGGCAAGAGCAGCCTGCTCAACGCGCTCACCGGCGCCGACGCCTTCGTAGCCGACGCCCTCTTCGCCACCCTGGACTCGACGACGCGCCGCCTCGATCTCGACGGCTCCGAGCCCGTGCTCGTCACCGACACCGTCGGCTTCGTGCGCAAGCTGCCGCACCACCTCGTCGAGAGCTTCAAGGCCACCCTCGCCGAGGTGAGCGAGGCCGACCTCGTCCTGCACGTGGTCGACCTCGCCAGCCGGAGCTGGGAGCGCCAGGCCCTGGCCGTGGCGGAGGTGCTCGGCGAGCTGGACGTGGACCCCGAGCGCAGCCTGCGTGTCTTCAACAAGCTCGACGCCCTGGGCGAGCGCGAGGCCGAGGTGGCCGGCCTGCGCGCGCGCTGGCCCGAGGCCGTCTTCGTCAGCGCGACCACGGGCGCCGGCCTGGAAAGCCTGCGCGAGGCGATCCGCGCGCGGCGGCAGGCGGCCTTCGCGGAGACGATCCTCTTCTTGCCGGCCGGCAGCGAGAGTCTAACGGCGATGCTCTACGGTGAGGGCGAGGTGCACGAGGTGCACTATGCGCCCGAGGGCAGCTACTACCGCCTGCGCCTGCCCGAATCGACGCGCGCGCGGGCGCTCGCCCGGGGCGCCGAGGAGCGCCGCGAGCTGCTGGAGACCTGGGAAAGCCTGGGCGAGAGCGCGTCCTAGGCGCCCCGGCCCGGGAACCGGCGGCGGCTGCCTCGCGTTGCTGGCCTCCGCGGCTCGCGCCCCCTTGTCCTCGGCCCCCGCGCTGGCTATGCTGGCGGCCTCGCACCCCCGGATCGCTGGAGTTCGCAAACGATGAAACGCTCACTGGCCCTCGCCCTGCTCCTGCTCGCCGCCGCGCTGCCCGCGCGCGCGGACGAGGCGTCCACCTTCTGGAACGACGGCCAGCCCGAGGTGATCCTCGGCGCCTACTTCGACGCCGCGGGCACGGACAGCATCTTCGAGGGCGAACCCGCCGATACGCTCACGGTCTACCTCATGATGTGGCACGGCAGTCGCCGCAACGAGGGCGGCATCCGCGCCCTCGAGTACCTCGTCGAGCTGCCGCCCGGGCTCATGCTGCTCCACGACGAGCTGCCCGACTACTCGAACCTCGCCATGGGCAAGGTGCTCACCGGCTTCACGCAGGCCATCCGCGACAAGATCGGCGACGGCCTGCTCATCAACACGCTCACGCTCCTGCGCACAGATCCCATTCCCTCCGACGCCCGCATCCGCATCCTGCCCCATCCCGACAGCGGCTTCCTGCGCTACGTCCACGGTCAGGGCTCGCCGCGCAATGTCGACGTGCACCTTCTGATTGCGCAGGATGGCGTGATCAACCCCAAGCTGGCGACACAGCCGCTCAAGCCCGTCCGCAGCCGCTAGCGGCCAGGCTGGATCGGCTGGATGGACTCGGCCGCGTGGCTGGGGCGGGGCAGATTGTGCTAGAATTGTCGGTGTGGACCCCAGGCCTGCCCGCAAGTGAGCCGCTGTTGCTCGACCTTCGACTGCGGTGCGGGCCCAATGGCCAGGGTGAGGAGCTCTTCAGCTCCATGGACCTGTTCACGGTTGGAGTGGATGGCGTGAGCCGGCGGGTACTCTTCGACCTGACCCCCCTCGCGGCAGTTGACTCCCTGCCCTGTGTACTCGAGGGAGCCCTCCTACAGTTGTCGCCGATTGGGGCTGTCGGGGATCTCGTTCTCGATCCGGAGGATTCCAATGGCAAACTACAAGTCATCCGGTTCTAAGGCCCATCTTGCCGCACTTGCCCTGCTAGCGCTGAGTAGTATCGCCCGGCTTTGTCCAGGCCCCGCGCTGGCCGACGGCACGGGGAGCCTGATCATCGACATTCACGATGGTCAGCCCTGGTCACCTAACTACGAAACTGGTGCACACTACGCCTCCGGCAATTTCATGCCGGGTCTCGACACCTGGGGATCATACTTCGTCGTGGAGCGACTGTGGTTCTACCACGGCGGCCCATATGCGGAATCGGGAGTCCCTTACCAGGTTCACTTCATGGTGCGGGATCGAGAACAGCTGCCGGAGCACTACTACGTTGAGTTCTACTTCGATCGAACCACCACCTGTAACTACTGCTGGGAAGAGCTGGTCCTCGGCTATCCGATTATTGGCTACGGCCCAGACGACGATACAAGCGATCTTGGCGTGTTCATTCGCCCCTTTGGCGGATCGGTCGTGAATCCTGCACCCTTGCTCTGGCATGACTGCTGCCCGAACCACGATCAGCTAGCGGCGACTTTCTGGGTGTCTTTTCCACCGCCGCCGGAGCCCACGAGCGGCCCGCAGGTGCGGGACATGTACGAACTACTCTACTACTACAGCGACCTCGGCCTGGGGGAAGTTCTGCTCGGCATGGAGGTCTCCAGCGACGTGATTGTGCCGACGGGATCGATGAGCTTCTCGGCAGTGAAGTCGCTGTACTGAGCTGCGTGCCGCTCCTCGCGAGATCGCTTGAGCCATAGGCAGCCATCCCCTGCCCTTCTCGGGTTGGCACCGCGCATCATCCGGCGAGCTTGGGGGATCCCTCGTTTCGGAGGGTGAGCCCCCCTGGCCGACTCCTTGCACCAGCCCCGCGGCGGGAAAGGAGTCCGCATGTCCAGGCTAGCCGAGGGCGACACGCTGGCGACGGCCCCGCGCAGGGACGCGCTGCTCGCCCTGCTCGCCGAGCGCCTGCCCTACGGGCTGCTGCTGCTGGACGCGGACGGGCGCGTGCTCGAGGCGAACGCGCGCTTCTGCGAGCTCTGCGACTGCCCGCCCGAGCGCCTGCGCGAGCTCGCCGCGCTGCGCGAGCTGCCCGTGCTCTCCCAGCTCGGTCTCGCCGCCGCGGTCGCGCGCATGCAGCGCTCCGGCGCCGACTTCACCCTGGACCAGTCGCCGGGCGTCGCCTTCGCGGGCAGCCCGCGTTTCCTGCGCTTCAGCGGCCGCTGCCTGCGCGAGGGCGGCGCGCTCGCCGGCTACGCGGTGATCGTCGAGGACATGACGGCCCTCGGCGATCCGAGCGGGCGCCTCAAGTCCAGCCTCGGCCAGCTCCGCCGCGTGATGGTGGGCGCCGTCGAAGCGATGTCGACGATGGTCGAGCGCCGCGACCCCTTCGTGGCCGGCCACCAGCGCCGCGTCGCCCAGCTCGCGATGGCGCTCGGCGCCGAGCTGGGCATGGACGCCTTCCAACTCGAGGGGCTGCGCATCATGGCGCTGCTCCACGACATCGGGAAGGTGGCCGTGCCCGCCGAGATCCTCTGCAAGCCCGCGCGCCTCAGTCCTGCCGAGCGCGCGATCGTGCGGCGCACCCCGCAGACGGCGCAGCGCATCCTCAAGCGCGTCGAGTTCCCCTGGCCCGTGGCCGAGGCGATCGGCCAGCACCAGGAGCGCCTCGACGGCAGCGGCTACCCGGCCGGCCTGCAGGGCGAGGAGATCCTGCGCGAGGCGCGCATCCTCGCCGTTGCGGACACCGTGGAGGCGATGCTCACGCACCGGCCGTACCGGTCCGCGCACCCGCTGCCCGCCGTGCTCGCCGAGATCGAAGGCCAGCGGGGCCGCCAGCTCGATGGCGAGGTGGTCGACGCCTGCCTGATTCTCTTCCGCGAGAAGGGTTTTGCGTTCGAGGCGATCTAGGCCACAGCCCCGCCACGTCCGCGTTTTGCCACCCGCGGCGCCGCCGGATGGTGTTATACTTTCGCTGGCCAGCTCAATGCCGGATGTGCTCGGGCAGCGATCCGGACCCTCAACAAAGAGGAGAGCGAGATTTGCAGAACGCGAATGCGCTTCGCGGTGCTGCTCGTCGCCCTGCTGGCAGTCGGCCTGGCTCCTGGCGTCCGCGCCCAGGATGTCCTCGTCTGGTCGACGGGCAACGAGGGCGGCAGCACCCAGGGAGTCGCCAACTACCTGGTGGCGACGGGGATGATCGACTCAGCCGTGGCGAGCCAGGATCCCAATCTCACCCTGGCCACCCTGCTCAACTACGATGCGGTTCTCTTCTTCACCAACGGTTGCGCCGGGGACATGGTGGCCATCGGCAACATCCTGGCGGACTATGCCGACACGGGGCGCCGTCTGGTGCTGGCCACCTTCGTCTGGGCCAATCAGGGTTGCAACACGCTGGCGGGCCGCATCATCGACGAGCAGATCAGCCCCTTCGTCTTCGACGGCTCCAGTCTCTACACATCGGTCGTCATGAACTGGAACGACGGGCATCCCTACTTCGGCGGCGTCCTGTCGCTGAGCGGCTACTACCACGACGACGTGACCACGGTGCCCGGCGCGACCTTGCGCGCCACCTGGAGCGACGGCCAGCCCCTGCTGGCCGAGAAGATGAACGTGGTGGCCGTGAATCTCTTCCCCGACGACTACTGGGGCCACATCGGCGGCGACTACGACACTCTCTTCGCGAACACCCTGTCCTGGATGCTCACGGCCGTCGAGGAGGCCTCGATCAGCACGATCAAGGCGCTCTACTGATCCCTGGCCGCAACGGGGCAACCCGCGGCGATGCCGACCGCAAGCGCCGGGACCCGCTCCCGGCGCTTTTTCACGCGCGAACGGCGTGGCGTCCCTAGTCGTTCTGGGCGGGGTCGGCGTCAGCCAGCACCGGCTCGGGGCGCTCCGGCGGGGCGGCTTCCTCCGCCTGGAAACCGCCGGCGAGCAGGCGCTCGACCGCGAGCCCCGCGGCCGCCGGCGCGTCCAGGTCGAGTAGCGACTGGTCCTCGCGCGCGAGGGGGCGGCCTGCCATATCCCTGATGAGCCGCAGTTGCGGCCGATCCGCGCGCGCGCCGGCGCTCAGCACGACGGCGCGCGAGCCGTCGCTGAGCTGCACGCGGCTGCCGGGCGGGTAGAGGCCGAGGGCGGCGATCAAGGCGCGCAGGGCGCCGGGGTGGAAGGCGCCTGGGTCGGCGAGCATGATCTCCC
>VGXI01000217.1 GCA_016873475.1 bacterium
ACCGAGGCGGACATGGCGATCGCCATCGCGCGCGAGGGCGGCATCGGCGTCATCCACAAGAACATGAGCGCCGAGCGCCAGGCCGAGCAGGTGGACATGGTCAAGCGCTCCGAGAGCGGCATGATCTCCAACCCGATCACGCTCTCGCCGAAGGCGCTGGTCGCCGAGGCGCAGGACCTGATGCGGCGCTTCCGCATCTCGGGCGTGCCGATCACCGAGGGCGGCAAGCTGGTCGGCATCCTCACGAACCGCGACCTGCGCTTCAACGAGAAGCTCAATATCCCGGTCAGCGACCTGATGACGCGGGAGAACCTGGTCACGGTGCGCGTGGGCACCACGATGGAGGAGGCCCGCGCCACTCTGCACAGGCACCGCATCGAGAAGCTGCCCGTAGTGGACGAGCGCGGCGAGCTGAAGGGCCTGATCACGGTCAAGGACATCCAGAAGAAGATCGACTACCCCTTCACCTGCTCGGACGAGAACGGCCGCCTGCGCGTGGCCGCGGCCGTCGGCGTCGGCGAGGACCTCGAGCGGCGCCTGGACCGGCTCGTCGCCGCTCACGTGGACGCGGTAGTCATCGACACGGCGCATGGGCACAGCCAGAACGTGATCGACGCCGTCAAGTTCGTGCGGGCGCGCTGCCCGCAGCAGGCCGTGGTGGCGGGGAACATCGCCTCGGCCGAGGCGGCGGCGGAGCTGATCGCGGCCGGCGCCGACGCCGTCAAGGTGGGCATCGGCCCGGGTTCGATCTGCACGACGCGCGTGATCAGCGGCGTCGGCGTACCGCAGATCACGGCGATCCTCGAGGTGGCGGCCGTCGCTCGCGAAGCGGGCGTGCCGCTGATCGCCGACGGTGGCATCAAGTACAGCGGCGACATCACCAAGGCCCTGGCCGCCGGCGCCGACAGCGTGATGCTCGGCGGCCTCTTCGCCGGCACCGAGGAGAGCCCGGGCGAGACCGTCCTCGCGGAGGGCCGCAGCTTCAAGGTCTACCGCGGCATGGGCAGCCTGGACGCCATGCGCGAGGGCAGCGCCGATCGCTACTTCCAGGAGGGCGCCGCCGAGAGCAAGCTGGTGCCCGAGGGCATCGTCGGCCGCGTGCCCTACAAGGGCCCCGTGCACAACTCGATCTTCCAACTGTGCGGCGGCCTGCGCGCCGGCATGGGCTACCAGGGCGCGGCGACGCTCGCCGAGCTGCGCGCAAACGCCGAGTTCCTGCGCGTAACGGGCGCCGGCCAGCGCGAGAGCCACCCGCACGACGTCACGATCATCAAGGAAGCGCCGAACTACTCGGTGAGCTGAGCGCCCCGCGATCGCCCGCGCGCCCGGCCCGAGTCCGCACCCGGAGGTGCCGCGTGACGCTCCGCTCACTCGTGCTCGGCCTCTCGTTGCTCGCCGTCCTTCTCTCACCCCTCCGCGTCGCGGCCGCCGAGGCGAACGCGCCGCTGCCCTTCCCCGGGCCCGCGCGCAAGGACCTCGCGCTGCCGCCAACGCTCTGGGCGGAAGTTCAGGGGGCGATCGGGCTGCCCGGCCAGCCGATCGGCTACGCGGCCGACGCGATGCGCCAGTTCGGCCGCGACGCGCTCCTGCTCGAGACCGTGCGGCGCGCCTTCGCCGACGTCTCCCTGTTGCCGCGCTTCGCCGGCGCTGCCAGCGATGGATTCCTCGACGAGGCCGCCAAGCTGCCCGCCTTCGGCGCCGGCTGGGAGCAGGGTGGGCTCGGTGAGATCGCGCGGCGCGGCTACCTGCTGCAGGATGTCTCCGCCGCCTACCGCACCGAGCTGGCCGCGGCGCCGGCGCCGGCGCTGCCTGGCGAGGCCTGGCAGGACCTGCCGCCCGCGCTCCGCGATCTGCTCGGCCGGCTCTACGCCGGCGCCGAGGCGGCCGCCCCCTGGCTGCGCGCGGCCTTCCCTCCCGAGCTCACGGCCCGCGCCTGCGACCAGCCCACGCTGGACGCCGTTCGCGCCGAGGATCTCCTCGCCCTCGGCCTCGCGCTGCAGGCGGACGAGGAGCTCGATCAGCTGGCTTCGCAGCGCCGTGAGAGCTGGGAGCTGCTTGCGCGCACCGACCGCGCCTATCTCGCCTACGGCAGCGTGCTGCTCCTCAGGCACGTCGAGTGGGCACTCGCCGAGTTCGCCGCCGCGGGCGGCGTTGCCGCGCTCCCTGGCGCGCCCATCGCGACGCGCCGCCTCGCCACTCCGCTCGGCGAGCTGCTGCTCGGCGGCACGGGTGACGACCGGCACGAGACGCCGGCCTTCCTCGTCGTCGAGATCGGCGGCAACGATCGCTACCGCGCCGCCTACGCCGCCCCCACCGGCCTCGCCGCCCCGATAGGCCTGCTCCTCGATCTCGCCGGCGACGACGCCTACAGCGACCCCGCGCTGGCCGACTCCACCCTCGCCCCCGCGGGCTGCTTCGGCGCCGCGGTTGGCGGCGTCGGCCTGCTGCTCGATCTCGCCGGCCAGGACGACTACCGCGTGCGCGCGGCGGGCCTGGGCTGCGGCGCCTTCGGCAGCGGCCTCCTCGTCGACTACGCCGGCGACGACCGCTACTTCACGGTCGGCCGCTGGGGCCAGGGCGCGGGCCTCGTGGGCCTGGGCGCGCTCGTCGATCTCGCGGGCAATGACACCTACTCCTGCGCGCTGGAGTCGCAGGGGATCGGCAGCACGCTGGGCACGGGCCTGTTGCTGGATCTCGCGGGCAATGACCGCTACGAGGCGCGCGATGACGGCAACATCTCGGCCCTCTACGAGGGGCAGTCGGTGGCGATGAGCCAGGGCTGCGGCTACGGCCGGCGCGCCGACCTCGGCGACGGCCACTCGCTGGCCGGCGGCGTCGGCCTGCTCGTGGACGGCGCCGGCGACGACGACTACCACGCGCAGGCCTGGGCGCAGGGCTGCGGCTACTGGTGGGGCCTGGGGATTCTCGAGGACCGCGGCGGCAACGATCGCTACCGCAACGGCAAGTACTCCTCCGGCGCAGCGGCGCACTTCGCCCTCGGCATCCACGTCGATCTCGCCGGCGACGACCGCTACAACGCGGGCAACGACACGGCGAAGAACCAGTACCAGGGCCACGCCCGCGACGGCGCGATCGGCGTCTTCATCGACGGCGACGGGAACGACGACTACACCCTGCGCAGCCACTGCGGCGGCTCGGCGGACCTCGCCTCGATCGGGCTCTTCTGGGACCGCCGCGGCGACGATCGCTACGGTTTCGCGCAGACCCTCGCCCAAGGCGACTGGACGGCAACGCCGCCCCTCGGCTCGACGACGCGCTACGCGCCCTTCAGCAGCTTCCGCGACGACCTGCCCACCCTCGGCCTCTTCCTCGACACGGGCGGCCACGACGACTACGCCACCGGCGGCGTGGGCAAGGAGGGCGAGATCTGGACGATGAACCGCTACCCGCGCGCCTGGGGCTGGGGCTGCGACCGCGCGGCGTTCGCGGCACCCTGAGCGGTCGGCCTAGATCGCGCTGCGCAGGCCCAGCTCGCGCGGGTAGGGCGCCAGGTAGCTCTGCGCCTCGGCCCAGGGGTGCTCGAGCCGGCGCAGGTGGTGGCCGAGCAGCGTGAGCGCAGCGATCAAGGGCAGCGTCCCTGCGCGGTACTCCTCGATCAGCCCGGCCAGCTCGCGCGTCTCTGCCGCCGAGAGGCGCTCCTTCAGGAAGCCGGCCAGGTGCTGCAGGGTGTTCACGTGCCGGCCCGGTGAGGCCACGCGCTTGAGGGCCGCCATGAAGCCGGCCTCGTAGTCGTCCAGGAGCGCCGGCCAATCGGCGACCGCCGTGGCCCCAGCGCGCGCCACGAGCCGCCCGAGCTGCTGCGCGCCCCGCGGCGAGTGGGCGAGGAGCTGCATCCTGTGCGCCGTGTGGAAGCGCACGAGGTCGCCCGGCGCGCAGCCCGCGGCGCGCAGCGCGAGCCAGCGATCGTAGGCGAAGAGCCGCACCGCGAAGTTCTCCCTGAGCCGCGGGTCCTCCAGTCGCCCTTCCTCCTCGAGCGGCAGGTTGGGCAGCGCGGCCGCCAGCACCGCAGCGTAGATGCCCACGCCATTCTTGGCGGGCACTCCGCCCGCGTCGTAGACCTTCACGCGCTCCATGCCGCAGCTCGGCGAGTCCTTCTTGAGCACATAGCCGCGCAGGCCCAGGCCGGCCAGCTCCTCGACGCGAGCGTGGGCGTACTCCTGCATCCGCTGCGTGAGGCTGCGCCCCGTCTTGAGCTCGATCAGCCGCGGGCCCGCCTCGCTGCTCTCGAGCCGCAGCGAGGGCCGCGGCACGCCGAGGCCGATCTCCAGCTCGGGGCAGACGCTCACCCAGCGCAGGTAGCCGCCCAGCACGTCGGTCAGCCAGCGGCTGCGCTTGTGGCCGCCGTCGTAGCGCACCATCTCACCGAGCAGGCAGCTGCTCACGCCCACCGCGATGCGCCGTTCCTCGCTCACGCCATGCTCTCCTTGCGGACGATCATCTGGTAGGCCGCCAGCGCGCGCCCTCGCGCCAGTCGATGAGCAGGTGCCTGGTCAGGAAGGAGGCGACGACCATGCGCACGCGATTGTGCATCCAGCCCGTGGTCCAGAGCTCGCGCATGCCCGCATCGACGAGCGGGTAGCCCGTCTCGCCGCGCTGCCAGGCGGCGAGGTCGGCGTGGGCGGGCAGCGAAGCCGCCCAGAGCCGCGCGGGCGCGAGGCCGCCGGGCGCGGGCAGCGCGGCCAGCGAGTGGTGCAGCCACCAGCGGCTGGCCGCGCCGGGGGGCCAGTCGCCCTCGGCCTCGTGCACGAAGACGGGGATCAGCGGTGCGGCCACGGCCTAGTCGGCTTCCTCGAGCAAGAGCCGGTAGCCCTTGCCGTGCACGGTGAGCAGGTAGCGGGGCCTCGCCGGATCGGGCTCGATCAGCTTGCGCAGGCCGAGGATGAAGTTGTCCACGGTGCGCGTGCTCGGGTAGGCGTCGTAGCCCCAGATGCGATCGATGATCGTCTC
>VGXI01000218.1 GCA_016873475.1 bacterium
AAGAGCCGGACGACCTCAGCGAGGCCCGCGTCTCCCTCGACGGCGTGGTCATCGATCTCGACCCGCGGGAGGAATGGGCGCAGATCTACCACGAGGCCTGGCGGCGCATGCGCGACCGCTACTGGGACGAGGACATGGGCGGCGTCGATTGGGCGGCGATGCGCGAGCAGTATGCGACGCTGCTCCCGCTGCTCGCGAGCCGCGACGATCTCGGCGACCTGCTCGGCGAGCTGATCGGCGAGCTGAACACCAGCCACACCTACGTCTGGGGCGGCGACCGCGGCGTCAACCCGCCCGGCGTGGCCACCGGTCTGCTCGGCGCCGACCTGGCGCGCGAGGGCGTGGTCTACCGGATCGCCCGCCTCTACCACGGCGACGAAGCGGACGACCTCGCGGCGCCGCTGCTCGCGCCCGGCGTGAACCTGCGCGAGGGCCAGTACATCCTCGCCGTGAACGGTCTGCCCTTCGCGCCGGACCAGCCCTTCCACGCCAGCCTCGAGAAGCTCGCGGAGAAGGACGTCCTGCTCACGGTCGCCGATGACGCGGCCGGCAAGCAGAACCGCCGCGACCTCGTGGTCACCACCCTGCGCAGCGAGGGCGCGCTGCGCTATGCCGACTGGGTGCGCCGCAACCGCGAGTGGGTGACCCAGGCCTCGGGTGGCAAGTTCGGCTACCTCCACATTCCCGACATGGGCTACGACGGGATGACCACCTTCGACCGCTGGTTCTACCCGCAGACCGATCGCGAGGGACTCATCGTCGATTGCCGCTGGAACGGCGGCGGCTTCGTCTCGCAGATCCTGCTCGAGCGGCTGCGGCGGCCGATCACGGCCTGGGACCGCACCCGTTTCGGCGGCGTCGAGACCTACCCCTACCGCGCGCTCAAGGGGCCCTTCGTCGTGCTGACCAACCAGGAGGCCGGCTCCGACGGCGACATCCTGCCCCGCGCCGTGCAGATCGAGGAGCTGGCGCCGGTGATCGGCATGCGCTCCTGGGGCGGCGTCATCGGCATCAGCAACGGGGGGGACCTCGTCGACCGCGGCACGGTGACCTTCCCCTTCGCGGCCTGGTGGGAGAAGGACGGCGGCTGGACGATCGAGAACTACGGCGTCGACCCCGACATCGTCGTCGAGAACCTGCCCCAGGAGGTGGCGAGCGGCAAGGACAGCCAGCTCGAACGCGGCCTGGGCGAGTTGAGCCGTCTCCACGCGGAGAACCCGCCGGCGAAGCCGGACTTCGGGGCCATCCGCGCGCGCTCCCGCGAGAGTTTCCGCCGCGAGCGCTAGAGGCGCCGGATCCGCCGCCCGGCGCGGTCCCCTTCGCGGGGGCCGCGCCCTTTGCTTGCCGGCGGCGGCTGGCGCCGCCCTTGCACGCGTCTACGCGTCTGCGGTCACGATGGCGGTCGAGAGGGCGCCCGCTTCCCCGAGCTGCCCGGCGATTCCTCGACCTTCCCCCCGCCCGGCGGGGATGGGCATTCGCTGCCGCCCTCGGCGCCGCACAACGCGCAAGGAGACGCAAAATGAGAAAGCTGCTAACGAGCCTGCTCGTCCTGGCCCTGACCGGCGGCGTCGCCGTCGCCGACACCTACATCGGCCTCTTCGCCGATGGGCAGGCCAGCCACTGCTACGCCCCGACCGCCGCCTACACCACGACGCGAGTGCACGTCATTGCCTGGCTCGACGCGAGCTGGGTCGGCCAGATCTCGGCCTGCGAGTTCTATGTCGAGAACTACCCGCTGGACGGCCCGGGCGGCATCGTGACGCCGGTCTGGAGCACCCCGCTGGTGATCGGCTACGTGAACTACGGCATCGCGCTGGCCTTCCCGAATCCGCTGAACGGGCCCCTGGCCTATCTGGGCCGCATGGACTTCTACTGCATCGACCCGGCCTGGCTCGGGGACAATTACGCCCTGGCCGTGCGCCCCTCGCGCCAGAGCGACACCCTCGCCCTTGTGAACACCCTCGGCGAGACGATCCCCGTTGCGGGCGGCCAGTTCACCTTCAACTGCACGAATCCGTCGGCCTGCGACTGCCTTGAGTCCGTCGCCACCGCCGACATGAGCATCAGCAACGTGAAGGCTCTCTACTAGGCCAACACCGCTCGGATTCCATGGCAACGCAGAGGGGCCGCGCGCAGGCGCGGCCCCTTCCTGTTTCCTCGCTCCAGTGTCAGCAGCGCTGACCGGGCGCTCATCGCAGCAGCACCAGCTTGCCGGCCTCGCGGCGCGCACCAGCGTCGAGCCGGTACAGATAGACGCCGGTCGGCAGCGCCCGGCCCTGCCCGTCCTGCCCCTGCCAGACATACTCCTGCCGCCCCGCGGCGAGCCATCCGTCGACGAGGGTCACCAGGTGGCGCCCCTGGACATCATGCACCGACAGGCGAACCGCCGAGGCGAAGGGCAGGTCGAGAGCTATCGTTGTGTGTGGATTGAAGGGGTTGGGATAGCAGTGAGAGAGGCGACCTCCACTGGGAGTTGCCTCGTCGACACCGGTTCCCGCCGGCAGTCGGCGCAGATCGAGTTCCTGGGGACCGTTGCCCGCTGGGCTGAGCCAACGCGAGTGCGGGAACTGCGGTGAACGGCTCGCCGTGCGGAGCCGCCAGTGGTAGCCCGTGCCCACCGCCAGACCGCTCGCCAGACCGCTGAGTTCGACAGCGCTGCCCTGGGCATTCGGCGCTCCCGTGTCGCCCGTCTCTCCAGTCCCCAGGTCGAGGCCATCGAAGGGCGTCCCCAGTGGCGCCAGCTCCCATTCCAGGCGCAGGTGATCGCGCCCCGCCGCGCTACGACCGCGGACTCTCAGCAGGAAACCGTCCTCGACTGTCCCCCCCAGGAGGTCGATGGGAGCAGCTCCGTCCGCCTGCGCCTGGCGCACCGCCCGATCCATGCCGTTGATGCCATTGCCGTGGAACAGCAGGGCGCGCCCCTCCTGGGCCTCGCCGCTGCTGTAGCGAGAGAGGCCTACGAGGAGATCCGCAAAGCCATCGCCAGTGACATCGCCCGCCCCGGCGACGGCATTGCCCAGGCGGGCTCCAGCCTGATTGCCCTCCAGCGACCAGGTCGGCGACGCCGAGAGGCCCCCCGACCCGCCCAAGTAGAGCCAGGCGCCGCCTTCCTCCGCCTCACCATTGCTGTAGCCGTAGCCGCCGGCGACGAGGTCCGAGTAGCCATCGCCGTTGATATCTCCCGCGCTGGCCAGAGCCTCACCGAAGTACGCGGCGGCGGCAGGACCCTCCTCGATCCAGGCGGCCAGAGCGCCCAGGCCGGCGGCGGAGCCATGGTACACGCTGGCGAGGCCGCAGGCATTGCCAGCGGCACCATCGAAGGCCCAGGCGCCGATCGCCACGTCCCCATAGCCGTCCCCGTTCACGTCGCCCGCCGAGGCAACGGCGTGCCCGAGGCCGGCACCGGCCTGATTGCCCTCTACGGCCCAGTTGGGTCCGGCGCCCGGCCCCCCGGCCGAGCCCGCGAACAACCAGACGCAACCTTCAAGGATCTGCCCACCGCTGAAGTTGGGCGCTCCGGCAAGGAAGTCGCTGAAGCCATCGCCGTCCACGTCGCCGGCGCCGGCAACTGCGTAGCCGAGGCTGGCGCCGTCGTCCGCCTGGGTCCAAGTCCAGTCGGCCGCGCTCGCTGGACCCTCCCCGGCGCCGAGGTAGACGAAGATCGCGCCGCCATTGGGATCCGGCTGGTCCCAATAGGGCGCGCCGATCAGGAGGTCACCGAGCCCATCGCCGTCCATGTCGCCGGCGCCAGCCACGGACCAGCCGAAGCCAGCCGCTGCCTGGTCCCCATCAGCGCTCCAGTCGGCGTTGCCCGGTGTTCCGCTGGCTCCCAGTCCAGCGGCGCCGCCGAACCAGAGGAACGCAGCTCCCTCGCCCCCCTCCTCAGGCAGGTTCTCGTAGTCCGGAGCGCCGACCAGCACATCCGAGTAGCCGTCGCCGTTCACGTCGCCGGCTCCAGCGACGCTCTGACCGAAGTGGGCGAAGGCTTGATTGGCCTCGGCCGTCCAGATTGGGTTCACGGTTGGACTCACCGGTTGGCCGGCGTAGACAAACACGCGGCCCTCGTCTGCATGCCCGTTGTCGTACCACGGCGCGCCGACGGCGAAGTCCGAGTAGCCATCGCCGTTGACATCGCCCACCGACGCCAGACTCCAGCCGAACTCGCCATTGGCCTGGTTGCTTTCCTGCAGCCAGCCGGCGCTGGCAGCGAGTCCCGCTCCGTAGCCGTGAAAGGCGTAGGCGCGCCCCTCGTTGACCTGCCCGTTGTCGTAGAGCCAGGCGCCGATCAGGACGTCCCCGAAGCCGTCGCCGTTGAAATCGCCGCCGGCTGCGACCGCCTTGCCAAAGCCCGCCCCTGCTTGGTTGCTCTCGCCCGTCCAGGCCGCCGTATCGCTGGGACCGTCGGGATCGCCATGGTAGAAGTAGACTCTGCCTTCGCCGTCCTGGCCATTGTCGTAGTCCGGGGCGCCGACGAGGAGATCTGCGAAGCCGTCGCCGTTCACGTCCCCAGCCGTGGCCACGGCCGCTCCCAGATGGGCATTTGCCTGGTTGCCTTCGCGCGACCAGGCCGCATTCGCCGGCGAGCCATTCGCGCCGAGGTCAGCCGGGCCACCAAGCCAGAGACAAGCGAGCCCCTCGTCAACCTGGCCACTGTCGTAGTTGGGGGTCCCGACCAGGACGTCGGCGTAGCCGTCGCCGTTCACGTCGCCCGCCGCCGCCAGGGCCGTGCCCAGTCCCGCGGCATTCTGATTGCCTTCGGCATACCAGTCGGCGTTGACTGGCGTGCCGCTGGCGCCCAGGCCGGCCGCACCGCCTAGCCACAGGAAGACGCCGCCCTCGCTGGCCTGGCCATTGCTGCCGTAGGGGCAACCCCCGAGGATATCGGCATAGCCGTCTCCGTTCACATCGCCGGCCCCGGCTACCGCCCACCCCATCGCGGAATTTTT
>VGXI01000219.1 GCA_016873475.1 bacterium
CGCAGCGAGCAGACCTCGCCGACGTTCATCTCGCAGTCGGCGGGGTCGAGGCTGAGCAGGCCCTTGAGTGCATTGAGGCGCGCGGTGCGCGCCTGCCAAATGCGGCGGCTCGTCTGCTCCTGCAGGAAGACCGTGGCGTTCAGACGCGAGCCCACCCAGAAGCTCTCGGGCGAGATGTGCTGGGTGAAGGTCTGCACGCCGGGCGCCGGGTCGACCGGGATGCCGCTCAGGTCGTAGGGGAAGACGCGGCGCAGGGCCTGGCTGTGCAGGTTGTGGCCGTTCCCGCCGGCGGAGACGATGCTGTCCTGCGTGATCGCCACCTGCAGCCGGTAGTCGCCGGCCGGGTCGAGCGGCTCGACGAGATCGAGGCTGACGACCAGCGTCGAATCAGCGGCCCGCCAGTGCAGGTCGATCTCTCCCGGGCTGAGCACGTTCTTGCGCGCCGCAAAGGCGGTCAGGTAGCTGGCCCCCGTGGCCCCCTGGTCGACGACGCCGTCGATCCAGAAGTGCGGCGTGTAGTCGGCGCCGTAGCCCAGGATCAGCGCTCGGTTCTGGGTCGCGTTCTGCACGTACATGATGTCCGCCGGATTGGGCCACCAGGTGTGGCAGCGGATGAGCGCAACGCTGCTGCCCTGGCCCGGCAGCCAGCCGTCGAAGGCAAACTCGGGCGTCGCGCAGTAGCTGCAGCCGGAATTGGTGTGGAGCCAGCCGAGCGGCACATGGGTCTGCGTGTAGCTGTCGCAGCTCGCCTCCCGCGTATTGTTTCCCGGCGACTCGTCAGTCGGCAGCAGCGCCTCGGCGCGGAGGTGGTAGTAGTTGCCGCCGCTGGCAAGGAAGCTCGGGAAGTCGACCGTGGCGAGCCCGGCCGGCTCGAGGTGAACGGACTGCGTCTCGCTGTAGACCGCGCCGCCCGACTCCTCGATCGTCACCTGAAGATCGAAATCCTCGGCCGAGCTGCCGATGTTCTCGACCTGCACCGAGGGCGTGATCGCGCCGCCGGCCGCGAACTGCAGGCCGTCGGGCGCCACGGTCAGCACGGCCAGGTCATGGGCGAAGGGCTCGTAGATGCGGATGTCGTCGATGTACCAGTCATCGGCATAGGTGCCGTAGTACCGGAAAGCGACATAGACCACGGGCTCGCCGGCATAGGCGCTCAGGGCGACGGTGACCGGATCGCCCGCGAAGCCGGCGATGTCGTGATTGGCCGGTGTCCAGTCGACGATCGTCGTGAAAGCCCCGGGATCCGTCTGACTTGTCGTGCTGACGGCGATGTAGTGGTGCTCGCCGTAGCCGGGCCAGTAGGCCTGATGCTCGTAGAACTCGAGGTAGGCCGACTGCAGGGCAGAGAAGTCGAGAGCAGGCGTGACGAGGTACTCGTCCTGCTGCGTGCCCTGGGCCCCGTAGTGCACGCGCGCCGAGTAACTGCCACTGCGCTTGTAACTGGAGTTGCGCTCCCAGGTCGTGGCGTTGCCGAGATGAATCACCGCCCAGCCGGCCGGCGGCCAGCTCCCCTCGAAGCCTTGGTTCAGGATGTCGTTGCGATCGGTCTGGTAGGGCGGGCCGGCGGCGGGATCGGGGTTGGGAGTGAAGGCCTCGTGCGCGATGGCCGGGGCGAGCCCCAGGCCCAGCAGCAAGGCGATGGTCATGGCGCGAAGGGCGATGCCTGTGCGCATGCTCTGCCTCCTGCGGCGGTCCGCAAGTTCCGGTTAGGTGGGCAATTATAGCAGATTCTGGCCTGGCAGAGAGAAATCGTCGCTACTGCCGTGGGAATCCGTGGCTTGCGTGACTTTTCTGAGACACTCCCCCGCCGACCGGCTCAGCCGAAGAGCCGGCTCCCAACCTGAAAGATGAGCAATGACAACAGGTAGGCCAGGCCGGTGAAGCCCAGCCACTGGGCGACGGCCAGGCTCCAGCGCCCGGACTCCCGCCGGGTGATGGCGAAGGTGGCCATGCAGGGCGTCGCGAGCAGCGCGAAGACCAGGATCGAGAGCCCCTGCAGCGGGCTGTAGTGGCCGGCCAGCGCCGCGCGCAAGCCGCTGGCGTTCTGCTCGGGGTCGCCCATCGCGAAGATGATCCCGAGCTGCGCGACGAAGACCTCCTTCGCGGCGAAGGCGCCGAGGAAGGCCGTGTTGATGCGCCAGTCGAAGCCCAGCGGCGCCATCGCCGGCTGCAGCGCCTGGCCGATGCGCCCGGCCAGCGAGTACTCCAGCGCCTCGGCCGCCCGCGCTGCGGAAAGCGCGGCGGGATCGGCGCCCGGCCCGAGCAGCGCGTCGGCTCGGTAGCTGGCCGGCTGGGGGAAGCTCATCAGCACCCAGAGCAGCACCGAGATGCCGAGGATCAGCGTGCCCGCCTTGTGCAGGTACATCGCCGCCCGCTGCCAGACGTGGATGGCGATGCTGCGCCCGGTCGGCCGCCGGTAGGGCGGCAGCTCCATGACGAAGGGCGTCGCCAGGCCGGCCAGCACGCTGCGGCTGAGGAGCCGCGCGACGATCAGGCCCAGCCCGATCCCCAGCAGGTAGAGCCCGAAGAGCACCGGCGTGTGCCAGGCCGGCGGGAAGAAGGCCGGGATCAGGAGCAGGTAGATCGGCAGGCGCGCGCCGCACGAGATGAAGGGCAGGATCAGCATCGTCACCAGGCGGTCGCGGCGGCTGGGCAGCGTGCGCGTGGCCATGATCGCCGGGATCGTGCAGCCGAAGCCGATCAGCATGGGGATGAAGCTCTTGCCGTGCAGGCCGAAGCGGTGCATCACGCGGTCCATGATGAAGGCCGCCCGCGCCATGTAGCCCGTGTCCTCGAGCAGGCTGATGCCGAGGAAGAGCAGCACGATGTTGGGCAGGAAGACGATCACGCCGCCGACGCCGCCGATCACGCCGTCGATGAGGAGGCTCTCGAGCCAGGACTGCCGCCCCGCCGGCCAGAGCTGGCCGAGGCGCTCGGCCAGCCAGCCGAAGCCGGCGTCGATGCCGTTCATCAGCGGCGCGCCGAGGCTGAAGGTGAGCCAGAAGAGCCCGTACATGAAGAGCAGGAAGAGCGGCAGGCCGAGCACGCGGTGCGTGAGCACGGCGTCGATGCGCTCGCTCTCGGTGACGCGGTCCACGCGCGCGGGCCGGCGCGTGACCTCGCGCGCGAGGCCGGCCGCGAAGCCGTAGCGGCGATCGGCGACGAGCACGGCCACGGGATCGCCCGTGCGCCGCTCGAGGCGCTCGTTGAGCTCGGCCAGGTGCAGGCGCAGGGCGCTGGCGTCGGCGAGCTGGGCCTCGACGGCGGCCGTCACTTCCAGGTCGCCCTCGAGCAGCTTCAGCGCAGCGTAGCGCCCCGGGTAGCGCAGCTCGGCCAGGCCCGCCAGCCGCTGCTCGAGCGCGGCGATCTCGGGTTCGAGATCCTCGCCGTAGTCCACGCGCGGCAGGCGCGGCTCGCGACCGGCCGCCAGGCGCAGGCGCTGCTTCAGCTCGTCGATGCCCGCGCCCTTGTGGCCGACGGTCTCGGCCACCTCGGCGCCGGTCAGCTCGCCCAGGCGCTGCGCATCCAGGAGCTGGCCTTGCCCGCGCGCCACGTCGGCCATGTTGAGGACGAGGACGAGATTCAGCTCCAGCTCCATGAGCTGCACGGCGAGGTGCAGATTGCGCTCGAGGTTGGAGCTGTCGAGCACGTCGACCACCACATCCGGCCGCTCCTCGAGCAGGAAGCGGCGGGCAACGCGCTCCTCGTCGCTGTGCGCGGTGAGGCTGTAGGTGCCGGGCAGGTCGACGACCTGCATCGGCCCGCCCACGCCGCGCAGGCGCCCCCACTTCTTCTCGACCGTCACACCGGGGTAGTTGCCGACGTGCTGATGGCCGCCGGTGAGGCGGTTGAAGAGGCTGGTCTTGCCCGAGTTCGGGTTGCCGGCCAGGGCCACGGTGATCTCGCGGCTGCGCAGCAGCTCGCTCGGGATGTCCGCCGTGCTCGCCGTTCGCCGCATCTAGAGCCGCTCCACGCCGATCGTCGCCGCCTCGGCCTTGCGCAGCGAGAGGTGGCAGCCCTTCACCTTGATGTCGATGGGGTCGCCCAGCGGCGCCAGGCCCTGCAGCGCCACCTCGACCCCGGGCAGGAGGCCGAGATCGAGCAGGCGCTGGCGGATCTCCGTGGCCGCGCGCACGCTGACCACGCGGCCTCGCTGGCCGGGCGCGAGCCGATCGAGCGTGACCAGCTCGCGGCCGCGGCTGAACAGACCCACGACCTCGGGCCCGAAGGCCTCGGCGCAGGCCTGCGTGCGGCAGCTCAGGGTCTCGCCCTGGCCGCCCTGCGAGCGCCGGCCCGCCTCGTAGCACTCGTGGAAGCGCTCGACGAGATCGTCGCCGGCCCGCGGGCAGCCGCGCAGGAACTCGACGAAGCCCGCCAGGCGATCCAGCGTCTCGATGCTGATCACGTGCTCGATTGAGCAGGCATCCCTGCCGGCCGTTTCGAGGGGCACGCCGAGGATCTCGTTCAGGAAGCGCGTGATGAACTCGTGGCGCTGGAGCACGCGGTTGGCCAGCTCCCGGCCGGCCGGCGTGAGCACGGCCGTCTCGCGGGCGCGGTAATCGATGAGGCCCTCGGCGGCGAGGCGCTTCAGCGCGCCGGTCACGGAGGCCATGCGCACGTCCTTGCGCTGGGCGATCTCCTTGGCCCGCGCCTCGCCCTTCTCCTGGACGAGCTGGAGGATGATCTCGAGGTAGTCCTCCAGGCTCTCGCCCAGATCGCCGATGTGCATGCCGCCACCCTCCGGGCTGGGGACCCCCAACTTAGCTCAGGCTAACAAGCCGGGCAAGTCCCAATCACGCAAGGGCCGCCCGGAATCTGTCGCGGCGCCTGCCCGGTGCTTGCGGCCCGCGCGGCCAGCCCTTACCCTGCGCGCATGCCCAATCGCTGCCGCGCCCTCCTCCTAGT
>VGXI01000220.1 GCA_016873475.1 bacterium
CGCCACCGCAGCGTCGAAGGCGACGAGCGCCTCCGCCATCATGCCCGCATCGGCGAGCAGACGTCCACGCAGCGAGTGCGCCCGGGCGTCGCGGGGGAACTGCTTGGCAAAGGTGTCCAGCGCGGCATTGAAGGCGTCCAGGCGACCGAGATCGCGCAGGGTGAGCAGGCGATTGTACTGGAGGTCGGGGTCGCCCGGCCGCAGCGCCAGGGCCTGCTCGAAGATGGCCAGGGCCTCCGCGTGGCGGCCCGCCTCGCGGCGCTGCAGCCCCACGCGCGAGAGGCCCTCGGCGTCGGTGATCCGGCCCCCGGCGTAGGCCTCCTCGATCTGAGTGCCCAGCCGCTCCCACTGCGCGAGCACGCCGGCGATGCGCGCGTTGCCGGGGCAAGCGGCGAGCCCCGCCTGGAAGGCGGGGATGCCCGGCTCGAGCTGCTGAATGCCGCTGCCCATCGCGAAGCCTTCGAGCAGCTTGGCCGCCGCGATCTGGTGGCTGCGCAGGACGGCCGGCTCCACGGCGCCGCGCAGCCCCTGCCCGTCGTCCTGGCGGATCAGCCGCAGCCAGCGCAGGACGTCTTCCTCGTGATAGCCGAGCGTCTGGCTGCGGAAGTTGCGGCCGAGCGTGAACTCCAGGCGCGGGCGCGCCCAGGTGTTGAGCGGGCCGGGGCCGACCGCCGTGCGCAGCGCCTCATTGCCGCTCACCCAGAGCGTGCCGAGCAGGTAGGGATCCGCGAGATGCAGCGGCTCGAGGTCCGCAGCGATGGCCGGCCGCGCAAGGAAGCGGCGCGCCGCATCGAGGTCGAGCGTTAGCGGCGCCTTGCTGCCGGCGAGGATCAGGTTGTAGGGGTCGTACCAGTAGAGCGCGACGTGCGGGAAGGCGGCGGCGAAGCTGCGCGTGATCACCTTCACGTCCGCCAAGGGCAGGTGGATGGCGATCCACTGCACCATGACGCCGTTCTCGGTCAGGCGGTCGCGACAGAGCGCCGTGTAGTCCTCGGAGAGCAGGGGCGCATTGCCCGCGTACTCGGGGTTCAGCTTCGAGTCGCTGCTGATGATGTCGAAGCGCTGGCGCGTCGTGAGCAGGTACTGGACGCCGTCGCCGACGTGCAGCTCCAGGCGCGGGTCGCGCAGGACGCCGCGGGCCGGCTGGTCGAAGAAGCGCGCGCCTTCGACGACGCCGGGGACGATCTCGACACAGGCGAGCTGCTCGATCTCGTCGTAGAGCGCGAGGGTGCCCAGGGTGACACCGCTGCCCAGGCCCACGGCCAGGGTCTTCTTCGCGTCGGGCCGGAGCAGCATCGGCAGGTGGGCGAGGATCTTCTCCTTGCGGAGCAGGGCCGGCTCGGTCCCCCCGATGTGGTGCCCGTCGACGCTCATGTGCACGTCGCCGGTGCGCTTGCGGTAGACGCGCGTCTCGCCCGCATGATCCTCGCGGTCGAAGAGCACGGGGTCGCCCGTCGACTGCGTGTCGGAGAGCAGGGACCGGCCGCTGCGGTGGAGGATCGGCGTGGCCACGAGCAGCGCCGCGAAGGCGGCCCCGACGAGCCAGGGCTCGACGGCGCCGCGGCGCGCACGGCCGAGGTGGATGAGGACGCCGAGAGCGGCGCTGAGCAGCGCGGTGGCGAGCAGCGCCGCTCGCGCACCGAGCAGGGGCAGCACGAGGAATCCCGCGGCGAGGCTGCCCGCGATCGCGCCCAGCGTGTTCGCGAAGTACAGCCAACCCACGCCGCGGCCGAGGTGGGCCAGGCTGCGGATGCCAATGCGGTTGACGAGCGGGAAGGTCATGCCCGTCAGGAGGGTGGTCGGCGCCATGACGAGGAACGCGAGCAGGAAGCGGCGCGACAGGTAGGCCGACCAGGACAGCGAGCGGTCGTTGAGCCAGACGCCGCTGCCTTCGGCGGTCAGCCAGCGCCAGAGCAGGAGCACGGTGAGCGCCGCCGTCGTGCCGACGGCCAGTTGCACCCAGCCGAGCAGGCGGGCCGGCGAGGCGACGCGGTCGGCCAGGCGGCCGCCCAGCCAGCCGCCGGCGGCGAGGCCGAGCAGGAAGGTCGTCAGCATGGCGCTGAAGGCGTAGGTCGAGTTGCCGAGGAAGTGCTGGAGCCCCCGCGTCCAGTACAGCTCGTAGCCGAGCGAGGCGAAGCCGCTGAGGGCGAAGACCCAGGCGAGCAGGCGGGAGTCGAGCTCGATCCGGTGGGCCTCGGCGGCCGTGGGCACCTTCCCGGCGGTCGACTTCCCGGTGGGCGCTTTCGCGGCGGGCGCCTCCTCGTCGAGCAGGCTCTCCGCGTAGGCGGCCGAAACGGCGAGCGGCGACAGCCCGCGGTCGATCAGCCAGATCGCTGCCGCGATGGCCAGGTTGAGCAGCAGGGCGAGCAGGGTGCTGCCGCCCAGGCCGAGAGTGGCGATCAGGGTGAAGCCGGCGAGGAAGCAGCCGAGCACGGCGCCGAAGGTGTTGACGGCGTAGAGCAGGCCCATGCCGCGGCCGAGGGCGTCGCGGCGCGTGACGATGACGCGGCTCAGGACGGGCAGGGTGCCGCCCATGAGGAAGGTGGGCGGCAGCAGCAGCGCGCCCGTGATCAGCACGCGCAGGAGGGCGAGCAGCGGACCCGGCAGGCGGCCGCCCACGGCTGCGTAGATATCCGGCGCGCCGAACAGGATGAGGGTGACCAGCCCGCTCAGCAGGGCGATCCCCACCTCGAGCTTCGCGTAGAGCAGGAGCGGGCGCTCGCAGTGGTCCGCCCGGCGGCCGTAGTGGCGGCTGCCCAGGGCGAGGCCGCCCATGAAGGCGGCCAGGACGGTGCTGATCGCGTAGCTGGTGCCGCCCAGGAGGTGGCTGAAGAGGCGGATCCAGACCAGTTCGTAGACGAGGCCGCTGACGCCCGAGAGCGTGAAGAGGAGCAGGATGAGCGGGGTGACGCGCTTCATGCAGGACCTGGCGTGGCTCGTCCGCAGCGGCACGCGGCGGAGGGGAGAGTGTCCCGCAGCGGCGCGGGGGCGTCAAGAGGGGCGGCGGGGCGCGGCTGGCGCGCGCCCCATCTTGCCAGGGCGCTGGGCGCGTGCCATGCTGCGCCCATGCCCGAGGTCCACAGCAGCCGACTGCGCGTGCGCTACGCCGAGACCGACGCCATGGGCGTGCTGCACCACGGCCAGTGGGCGGTCTACTGGGAGCTGGGGCGCACGGGGCTCCTGCGCGAGCGCTACCGCTCCTATGCCGAGATCGAGCGGACGGGCATCCGCTTCCCCGTCGTCGAGTATGGCGCACGCATCCTGGCGCCGGCTCGCTACGACGAGGAGCTGGAGATCCGCACGCGGGTTGCGGAACTCGGCCGCGTGCGCCTGCGCTTCGCCTACGAGGGCTGGCGCGGCGAAACCCTGCTCGCCACGGGCTTCAGCGTGCACGGCGTGATCGACGCCGACTGGCGGGTGATTCGCCTGCCGGCTGAGATCGCCGCGGCGCTCGGCGCGGCCGGGGCGCCTCACAGCGAGGAGTGAGCATGAGCAACGACTGCGAACTGCCTCGGCATCACAGCACGCCGGCCGAGCTGCGCGAGATCCTCACGCGCTACCGTACGGTGGCCGTGGTGGGCCTCTCCGCCGACGAGACGCGGCCGAGCTACCGCGTCGCGGACTATCTCCAGCGCGCGGGCTACCGCATCGTGCCCATCCATCCGAGCGCGGAGAGCATCCTCGGCGAGAAGGCCTACCCCAACTTGCGCGCCGTGCCCGCGAGCGTCGGCGTGGAGATCGTCGACGTCTTCCGCCGGCCGGACGCCGTGATGGAGCACGCCGAGGAGGCGATCGCGATCGGCGCCAGCGTGCTCTGGCTGCAGGAGGGCGTCATCAACAACGCCGCGGCCGACCGCGCCAAGGCGGCCGGTCTGCAGGTGGTGATGAACCTCTGCATGCTCAAGGAGCACCGCGCGCTCGCCTGAACGGCGCGCGGCGACTCGAGCTAGTACAGGGCCTTGATCGCGCTCCAGCTCTGCGCGCCGCTCGGCGTGGGGCCGTCGAAGTCCGTCAGCCGCCAGATCTGCGTAGTCTCCTCGCGGATGATGCCCACACCGAGGGTCCAGTACTCGGGCGGCGAGAGCTCGCGGCCCGGCGCGAGGCGGCGCCCGCTCGGGTCGCAGCCGTGGCTGGCCAGCGCGCGCAGGGGTTCCCCGCGCAGGTCCCAGGCGATCGCGCGAGCGAAGAACTCGCCGGCGGGCACGCTCTCGAGACCTTCGCTCTGCACGACGCGCTCGCCGACCAGCGTCCCCGCGGGGTGGTTGCCGGGGATCTCGAAGCAGTCGGCGACGACCGACCAGCGCTGGCCGAGGCTGAGCGGAGCGTCCACGATGCGCAGCGGCGGCACGTAGAGCAGCCCCCAGTCCTCGAGGTTGCGGTAGAAGCCCCAGAGGAGCACGTCGCCGCCCTCCCCGGCGGTGTAGTACTGCTCGAGGCCGTCGTCGGGGTCGTAGCCGCTGGTGGCAACGACGCTCACGGCCTGGCCGGCCATCTCGATCGTTCCCGTCACGGTGCGCGAGAAGGCGTCGCCGGCCTCGCCGGCGTAGTGCCAGTAGGAGCCGGGCCCGAGCGGCAGGTAGTCCTGGGCGGGCGCCGCGGCCGGCAGCGCCAGGCAGATCAGGCAAGCCAACCACTGACAAGCGCTTAGACGCATGCTTCCCCTCCTCGCCCTGGGCGACGGCCCCGTGCCGCCGTCCGGCACTAGCTTAGCACCGCTCGTGCCCACCAGCGAGGGCCGCTGTCAGGAATCCCCTGGCGCAACCTCCGCCGAGGGGCTATCTTCGCCGGCAACCCGCCCAGTCCGCCCCGCCCGCCCACGGAGGTCCCGCCGTGCCGGACCAGACCATACCCACCGCGCTCACCTTCGACGACGTCATCCTGCGCCCCCAGAAGAGCCCC
>VGXI01000221.1 GCA_016873475.1 bacterium
GGGGCGGTCGAAGCGCTCGAGGAGGGTATCGGCGTAGGCAAGCCACTGGTGGCCGCCGACCATCGGCGGCGAGACGCTCGCGTGATTGCCGCCCGAGAAGCGCCAGTCCGCGCCGACTCGCTTCTTGGTGTACCAGAATTCCCAGACCGGCGGGCGCCCGGCCGTATTCGAGAAGTCCGCGAGGCTCTCGTCGTAGCTGTTGACGATGTCCCCGATGTGGCCGCCCGCGCCGTCGCTGGGCGCCACCGTCGAGGCGATCTGCGAGATGCCGCCGTAGCCCATCGAGTAGAAGAGCCGGTCCGTGTGCGCGTCGTAACTGAGCTGGCGCGGCCCGCTGAAGTAGACGGTCCCCGGATCGCTGGGGAAGCTGCCGCTGCCGTCCTCGACCTCGTAGTCGCCGATGGCCGTGAACTGCTGGTGATCGCTGCGGAGGTAGAAGACCTCGGGATCGTTGGCGTTCGGGTACTCCTCGACGGTCGAGTAGTGCTCGTAGAGGCCATCGCCGTCGGCGTCGTCGACCACGAGGCGGAAGATGTCTCCGCTGCCCTCGAAGAGGCAGCTGTAGGCGATGGCCAGCCGCTCGCCGTCCGCCTCCAGAGCCACCGGCGCGCCGGCGTCGAGATTGAGGGTCAGTTCGACCGACTCGGTGAGCGGCGTGTAGGGCGGCGGCGCCGTGCCGCCCTCGTCGCCCTCGCAGGCACCGAGCAGTCCGATCGCCAGCGCCCCGAGCAGGACGCCTCCCCACGGCCACAGACCACGCTTCATGGAAACCTCACTTCGGACGGAGGGCTCCGGACGGCGGCGGGGACAGCGAAGGCCTTTGAAATCGCGAGCTTGCGCTCTCCCTCGGGGAATCTGGATAGCACTCGCGACCCCCGGCTGTCAACAGCCGGCGGCGCCTTCGCGTCGGCGCCCGGTGGAACTCTTGGCCGAGAAGATGGCGCATCGCGCCGCCGCGCGCAACCCGTTTCTGGCTGCCGAGTTCCGCGCGGGGGCCGCCTAGGCGCGGAAGCGGTAGCCCACACCGCGCACCGTGCGGACGATGCTACCCCCATTCGGCAGGGCGGCCAGCTTGCCGCGCAGGCGATTGATCAGGACGTCGACGGCGCGCTCGGTATTGCCCTGGCCGCTCCCCCAGACCAGCGCCTGGAGGGCCTGCCGGCTGAAGGTCTCCTCGGGCCGGCTGGCGAGCTGGTAGAGCAGCTTGAACTCCAGCGCCGTGAGTTGAACCGGCTCGGCGCTCCCCCGGCGCACGCTGAGCTGCTCGGGCTGGATGGTGAAGCCGTCGACGGTGATCACCGCCCCATTGCCGTCGGGCTCCCAGCGGTGGCGCCTCAGGAGCGCGCGGACGCGGGCGAGCAACTCGGTGACGTCGATGGGCTTGACCATGTAGTCGTCGGCGCCCTGGTCGAGGCCGGAGACCTTGTCGCTGGTCTTGTCCAGGGAAGTGACCATGATAATGGGAATCCCGCGCGTCTCCTCGCGGCCGCGCAGCGCGCGGCAGACGGCGAGGCCATTCTGGTCCGGCAGGAGCAGGTCCAGCACGATGAGATCCGGATGCTCGCGCTCGGCGAGGGCGAGCGCCGCCGTCGCGGTCTGTTCCGCCAGGACACGATAGCCGGCCTGTTCGAGGCTGGCGCCGAGCATGCGCAGCGTGCTCGGATCGTCTTCGACGATCAGGATGCTCTCCATCGTCATTCCGTCTCCCCGGTTCAAGCAGAAGCAATCTAGCAGCCGGACACGGAGATTCGCAACAGTCGGATGCGGCGAACTGGGCCGCCGGGCTGCCTGTCATCTGGTTGGGACGAGGCGCGACGGCCCGCCTGGCACCTGCCATTCGGCGACTTGACCAGGTCCGGGGTCAGCCCTACCTTGACCCTGCCCTCACTGGACCCTGGTGCCCGCCAACGCGAAGCGAAACAGGTCGCCATGCCGTCCTTGCTGGATCGCACCATCGCCGGGTTGCTCCCGGCCGTCCCCCGCCCGATCGTCCGCCGCGTCTCGAGCCGCTACATCGCCGGCGAGGAGTTCACCGCCGTCGTCGCCGCCGCGCGGGCCCTGGCCGCGCGGAACCTGCGCAGCACGATGGACATCCTCGGGGAGAACACGGATTCCGTCGAGAAGGCCCGCCCCCCCGCGGCCGCCTACCTCGAGTTGGTGAATCGCCAGGTCGAGGCGGGCGTCGACCGCAATGTCTCGATCAAGCTGAGTCAGCTCGGCCTGACCAGCGATCGCGAGCTCTGCCTGGAGAGCATGCGCGCCATCGTCGCCCGCTCGGCGAGCCACCGCGGCAAGGTGCGCATCGACATGGAGGACAGCAGCCTCACCGATGCCACGCTCTGGGTCTTCAAGACCCTGCGCGCGGACTACACGAATGTCGGTGTCGTGCTGCAGGCCTACCTGCACCGCACGCTCGCCGACATCGCGGCCCTCGCGCCCCTGACGCCGGACTACCGCCTCTGCAAGGGGATCTACATCGAGCCGGCGGCCGTGGCGATCCAGGATCGCGCGGGTATCAACGCCAACTTCCTGCGCGCCCTGGCGGCGATGTTCGATGGCGGCAGCGTCGTGGGCATCGCGACCCACGACGCCGCCCTGATCGACGGCGCCAAGCGCCTGATCGCCGAGCGCCGGCTCGGGCCCGATCGCTACGAGTTCCAGATGCTGCTCGGCGTGCAGGAGAAGTTGCGCGACCGCCTGGTCGCGGAGGGCCACCCGCTGCGCGTCTACCTGCCCTACGGGCGCGAGTGGTACGCCTACTGCATGCGCCGGCTGAAGGAGAACCCGAGCGTCGCCGGCCACGTCTTTCGGGCGATGCTGGGCCTGGGCTAGCGCGGGCGCTACTCCGCGTCGCCGGGGCTGCCCGCGGGCACCCCGATGCCGAGCGTGGCGAGCAGCACCGAGGCGTAGCTGCCCGGCGGCAGGCTGAAGGCCAGCCAGAAGCCCCCCGCAACGGGCTCCAGACGCAGGTCGCCCACCGGCACCCGCAGGGGCCGCCGGCCCCCGCGCAGGCGCGCCGCGAACTCCGGCCGCCAGCCGCCGGCCGCCAGCAGCGCCGCCTCCAGCGCGCCGGGCTCGCCCGTCGGCTCGAGCATGTGCCCGCCCGGCAGCGGGCCCGTCGCGCTGATCTCCAGACGCTCCGCGCGCGGGGCTGCCGCCTCCGCGTCCTCCACCCGGAAGATCGCGCCGCGCCCGTGCAGATAGGCGAGGTCGCCCGCGGCGAGCGCGGCGGCCGGCCCCTGTCGCGCCGCGCAGACGCGATTGAAGAGGGCGGCCTGGAAGGCGCTGAGCAGGAACTCCTGGGCCCGCCCCCGCCGGAGCCCGCCGCCGGCCAGCGCGCTCAGGCCGCGCAGGTGGTTCTGCCCATCGGCGCCGAAGCGCTGGGGGCCGTAGAAATTGGGCAGTCCCTCCACGCGCAGGTGCCCGAGCTCGCCCTCGATGAGCGCGCCGTCCGCTTCCCCGACCAGCCGCAGCCGGAAGCGATTGCCCGCCAGGTGCCCGAGGCGGAGCTTGTTGCGATGCGGCTGCGCCGAGAGCACGCGGAAGCGGGGGTCGGCGAGCGATTCCAGGCGACCGGCCGCGGCCGCCAGAGGCACCGAGAGGCGCTGGCGGGCCGTGGCCCGGCGGTCCTTGCGCCCCGCCCAGCCGACGGCGGCCGGCGCGATCCCCAGGCGCTCGGCGATGAGGAGGGCCAGGAGCGGCGTGTCGATGTCCCGCTTCTCGATGTCGAGGTACAGGTGCTCGCCCTCGCCGCAGGCGGGGTAGAGGGGCAGCTCCTCGACGTGGAAGCGCTCGGCGTCGGCCGGATAGGCGAGGCCGGCGCCCGGCCCATCCGCGGGGAAGCGCAGATCGCGCCAGGGATGCCACTCCCCGCTCACGGGCTCCCCTCCAGACGCCGCCAGCGGAAGCGGTGGATGGCCCGCCCTTCGCGGCGGTACTTGACCTCGAAGTGCGTGCCGGGCAGCGCGTCCTCGCCCCAGTCCAGGCGCGCGAGGCGGGGCTCGCCCGCGAAGAGCCGCTCGATGAGCGCCGCGTACTCGGCGTGGTCCGTCGTGATGCGCAGCTCGCCGCCGACGGCGATGACCCGCAGCGCCTCGCTGCGAAAGGCCGGGCCCAGGAGGCGGCGCTTGTGGTGCCGCCGTTTCGGCCAGGGGTCGGGGTGATAGACGTGCAGCGCCGCCAGGCTGGCCTCCGGCACCTTGGCCGCGAGGACGCCCAGCGCCTCGGCGCGCAGGATGCGCAGGTTGGGCGGCGGCGCCTCGACCGTGAGCAGGCGGCGTTTGCCCTCGGCGAACCACTTGCGCGAGAGCTCGACGCCGAGGAAGTCCGTCTCCGGCCGCGCCTGGGCCGCCTGGAGGAGGAAGCGCGCCTTGCCGAAGCCCAGCTCGAGTTCGACGGGTGCCACGCGGCCGAAGATCGCCGGCCAGTCCCAGGGACCGGGCAGCTCAGCGGGCAGTTCGATGTCAGTGGGGAGGGCGGCCATGGCGAGCGCGGGGCAGGGGACGGGGCGCGGCGCCGCCGGCGCGGCGGCCTCCGTCTTATAGCAGAGGCGCGCGGCCGCCTCAAGCGCTCCCCTCTTGCCTAGGGTTGTGCCGCGGAAATTGTGTCAATCAGGTTCGCTCGGCTTCGCCCGCTGCCGATGGCCATCGTCTCAGCTAGCGTACCGGAGTCGATGCCCGCGGTTGATGCCCAGGGCCGGCGTCCTCTCGTCGCCCGTGTAGATTCGAACCCAGACCGGCTCGATCTCGATGCGGCTCGGGAAGCGACGGGCCGCGGGG
>VGXI01000222.1 GCA_016873475.1 bacterium
GGGGAGCTCGAGAACTGGAGGCGCACCGGGAAGGTGGGGTCGTTGGCGGCCACCGGGTTCCAGTAGCTGTCCGTGGCGACCACGCTGACGCCGAAGGGCACGCCCGCGTCCTGATACTGGGGCGTGCCGAGCTTGCCGTCGGACTCGATGGTGTCGAAGATGCCGGGGGCGAGCGTTTCGCCCGGCGCCACCACGGCCAGGCGCGCATAGGCGGCGGGGGAGACCTGGATCGCGCTGCTGGTGCCGCTCACGCCCTGGGAGCTGGTGATCGTCAGCGTGCGGCTGCCCCGCGTGCGGAAGATGACGTCGATGCTAGTGGCGTTGGTGACAGTGAAGTTGTTGTCGGCGAAGGCGGGCAATTGGAAGTAGCCATCGCCGCTGCTCGCGCCGACGAAGTGGTTGCCGCCGACCATGTTGAAGTAGCGATCCACCGGGCGCACGACGACGGGCGTCACGACGAGTCCGGCCGTCGTCGGGTTGGGCGTGCCGAGGTTGCCGGTGAAGCCCGGCGTGCTCAGGCCGGGCGCATAGGTCTGCCCTGGCAGCGTGACGAGGAAGCTCTCCAGCGGCCCCGGATCGACGCGGAAGCTGCCGCTGGTGGAGGCGGCGCTGCCGCCGCTGTCGCAGACGAGCGCGCAGGCGAAGAAGCGGCGCGTCACCTGGATGTCCGTGTCCAGCTCGCCGCCCACGAAAGTGTTCGTGCTGGCCAGGATGTAGTCCTCGCTCTCCTCGGTGCCGTAGCGCACGCGCAGCGAAACGGGGCCGTTGAAGGGGAAGCGGTTCTCGTAGAAGTCGCGGGCCGTGACGCGCACGTCGAAGGCCTGCGTGGTCACCTGCACGTCCAGGGTGTCCCAGATCGCGTAGTTGAACTCGAAGTGGTCGAGGCTCTGCGGCTGCACCGTCAGGTAGCTGTTGCTGATGTCCGCGATGCTGCCGCTGGCCGTGGCGGTCACGCTGTGCGTGGCGGCCGTGATCAGGCGGAAGACCTGATCGGCGAGCATGTTGTCGTTCATCAGGCCGCCGGGCGGCAGCTGCACGCTGCCGTGGCCGTCGGAGCTGGCGTAGCTCAGCGTGAAGGGCAGGCCGGGGTCGGTCTCGCGCACGGGGTTCCACCAGGCGTCCACCGCGTAGACCGTGCCGCTGAAGGGAATGCCCGCGAGCTGGGCCGTCGGGGTGCCGCTCTTGCCCGGCGGCACACCCGGCGTCAGGGTCTCGCCCGGCAGGACGAGCACGATGCCCTCGAGCGCGGCGGGCCAGAGCGGCGTCACCGCCGCGCTGCCCTGCGGATAGCTCGGTTGGCCGGGATAGATGCGCCCGCCGGTCGCCGTCAGCGTGTTCGACTGGGTGAGGATGTGGGTCCCCAGGAAGCGGACGGGCACCACGGCCTGGCCGTGGTCGAAGAGGCTGCCGCTGACGAGCTGCGTGGGGCCGGGGCCCAGGTTGCCGACGGCGGCGCGCAGGGTGACGTCGTCGGCGAAATTCGCGATCGCCACGCCGTAGGCGTCGACGGCGGTGAGGGTGATCGCGATGTCCTGGCCCACCCACTTGTCGCCGCCGGGCACGCCGACGTTGAAATGGTCGACGAAGGGGTAGGCGTTGATCCACTCGTACCCCTTCGGAGCGGTGATGTCGTCGACCGCGCGCGCCTCGAGTTGGATGCCGGTGCCCGGCGCATTGAAGACGACGTTGTCGAATTGCACCTCGCCGTTGACGATGTAGCGCGCGGGCGGCAAGGTGGCGCTGTGCGTGGTGTAGAGCTCGAAGAGCAGGGCGTTGACGTTGGTGTCCACGGTGCCGCCGGCATTCATCGCGCGCACCCGCACGCTGAAGCCCTGCCCGATGGTGACGGCCGGATTGCCGTCGACCATCACGGCGTTGACGACCGTGAGCTCGGTGTAGGTCCAGGCGCCGGCGGCGCCGGCGCCGAGCCCGGTCATCAGGAGGGCGAGGAGGGCGGCCTGCACGGGGCGAGCCGGGGTTCGCTGCGGCATTGGATGCCTCCGACGGCGATGCGGTTGGGATCGCACGCCGCTCGAGTCGGCGCGCGAGTGCCACCTGCTCCCTGCAATCCCTCGGCGCGGACGGCAGCGCGCGGCGAGGGCACACGGCCAGCCGGACTGCAACCCATATGCCATCGAGGAAGTCTCGTTCTTGCAAGGTCTTGAGGAGGAAGACGCGGAGGGATCGGAAGCGGCGGGAAGGTCTGGGCCGCCCCGCCGGCGCGCGGGCCATCCGGCCGAGTGCTCTCCATTTGCATGACGCCGCGAATCCGCTTAGCTTTGAAGCTCCCCCGCCGCCGGCGCGGCGGCCCGGGCCGCGATGCCCCGACCAGCCCAGTCGGAGAAAGGAAACCGGGTGTACCCTCCCGCCAGGCCTCTCGCCCTGCGCCTCGCTTCGCTGCTGGCGGCGCTCCTGACCGCCCTGCCGGCTCAGGCCGCGCTGATCCATGCCCCCGGCTCGGCCGGGTCCATCCGAGGCGCGCTGGCGCTGGCGCAGCCGGGCGACCTGGTGCTCATCGCGCCGGGGCGCCATGCCGAAGGGGTCTCCCTCGAGGTGTCGGTCGGCATCACGCTGCGGGGGGGCGGTGCCCGCCCCGAAGACACCGAGCTCTCGGGCGCCTACATGCACCAGATTCTCAGCGTGGCCGGGGACGGTGCCGTCACGATTGAGAACCTCAGCCTCAGAGACGGCTTCGGGGTGCGGGGCGGGGGCCTTTCGGTCGCGGGCGCTCAGCTGACCTTGCGCGACCTGCGCTTCCTGCGCAACGCGGCGGCGGCGGATGGCGGCGCGATCTACGCCGTGCAGGCGGGACTCGACCTGGAGAACTGTCTCTTCTACGCCAACTACGCCTCGAGCGGCAGCGGTGCGGCCCTGCACATCGCGGGCGCGAGCCCGGGCGGCCAGCCGCAGCGCATCGCCCACTGCACCTTCGCCGCCAATGCCGGCTGCTGCGGGGGGCGCTCCCTGGTGCTCGCCGATTGTGCGGCCGACATCAGCAACTGCATCCTGGAGGATGTCGTCTGCGGGGCCGGGGTGACGGCGCGCTTCGCCTGCAACAACGGGAGCACCTGCGGGCAGAGCGGGGATGGCAACTTCATCGCCGATCCGCGCTACTGCGGCTTCGAGCTGGCCGACTGCCGGCTCGAGCCCGACTCGCCCTGCCTGCCCGAGAACAACCCGGACTGCGGCCTGATCGGCGCCTACGGGGGCTGCGCGACCACAGCCGCGGCGTCGACGAGCTTCAGCGCGGTCAAGTCCCTGTATCGCTAGCGGCCGCTTGGGCGCGCGCGGCGGCCGCGCTCAGGCGCAGGCGCGGCGAGCGGCGGCCCAGCCACTCGATGCTCAGCGCGAGCGCGCTTCCCCAGAGCCAGCCACCCAGGACGTCGAGCGGGTAGTGCACGCCCACGTGCACGCGGCTGTAGGCGACGAGCAGCGGCAGGGCGAGCACCGCGAAGCGGCGCCGCCAGCCGCGGGCGCCGAGCGCCGGTAGGGTGCCGACAGCGCCCATGTTCGCCGCGTGGGAGCTGGGGAAGCTGAAGCCCGGCCCGCAGTCGACGAGCAGCCGCAGGCCCGCGAGGCTGTCGTGGCAGGGCCGGGGCCGCGCGAAGGCGTCCTTGAGCAGCTGGCTGGCGCTCCAATCGCTGAGCGCGACAAGGGGCAGCAGCCAGATCGCTCGCAACCGCCAGCGCGGCCCGCAGACGAGCAGGATCAGGAGCCAGAGGGCGATCAGGGGGACACGCAGGGGCTCGTCGCGGGTGATGAAGACGAAGAAGGCGTCCAGCCAGACCGGCCAGTCCCGCGCATTGAGGGCCAGGAAGAGCGCTTGGTCGAGGGCGAGCAGGCGCTCCACGCGCTGTCCCTCCGGGCTGGGCGATGGGGGCGGCGGGCGCCCGCAGGCGGCGATCAGGTGCCGGAGGTCGGGCTCGAACCGACATGCCATTGCTGGCGGGGGATTTTGAGTCCCCTGCGTCTACCGATTTCACCACTCCGGCGGCGCCGGGCAGCATAGCAGCCGCTCCGCGGCTGTCAAGCCGCTCGCCCTAGCGACCGCCCGCCTCGCGCCAGGGCGCGAGAGCCCGGGGCGGACCCAGGACCTCCGCGAGGACGATGGCGCGCCGCCAGCCCTGCCGGCCGAGCGGCACGACGTGGCGCGGGCTGCGCAGCGGCGGCGTCACCGCGGGCGCTGCGAGGGGCAAGGGAGCGGCGGCCGCCGCCTCGCGCTGCTCCCAGTCGCGGAGCTGCGATACGGCCGCCGCCCGCCGCTGCTCCTCCTCGGCTGCGAAGCGCTGCCAGTCGGCATCCGGCTTCAGGTCCCACTCGCCGACCTCCGCCAGCCGCCGCTCGGGCTCCTGCGCATCCGGGCGCGCCTCGGCGTCGCGCAGGCCCTCCTCCTCGAAGCGCGGCCGCTGCGTGCGGGCGGGAGGCGCTGGCGCGGCGGGTTTGTCCCCCGCCGGAGCGCCCAGCTTCTCGGCCAGATCCTGCAGCCAGTCGGGCAGCTCGGCCTCGGCGACGGGCGGCGGCGCCTCGCGCGGCGGCCGGCGCCGCCCCGCCGGGGGCGGCGCCGCCTTCTTCTGCCCGATGAGCCGCCGGAGGAGCCCCGGCAGCGTCATGATGAGGATGAGAACGAGCAGCGAGTCCAGGTTCACGGCCTAGCTCCCGGGCTTCTTCTCGCCGTCGGTCTTCTCGTCGCCGGCGATCGAGTCGCGCATGGCCGTGTCGCTCTGGATGTTCTTCATTTT
>VGXI01000223.1 GCA_016873475.1 bacterium
TCGGACACCTGATCGACCTCTTGCAGGCGATCTTCCGCCACCCCTACCTCAAAGACCGGCTCGTGCTCAAGGGCGGAACCGCGCTCAACCTCTTCCTCCTCGATCTGCCGCGCCTGTCGGTGGACATCGACCTGAACTACATCGGGGCACTGGACCGCGAGACCATGCTCGCGGAGAGGCCCGAGGTTGACAGGGCGCTCCAAGCCGTCTTCAAGCGGCAAGACCTCGAGGTTAGGCGGCTACCCGGAGAACATGCCGGTGGGAAATGGAGGCTTTCTTTCGCCCGCGTCGAGGGCGGTCGCGGCGCGCTGGAGGTCGACCTCAACTTCCTCATGAGGATCCCACTCTGGGCACCACAACGTCGGGATTCGCCACCGATGTTGGGGGGACTCGCCGCCGGGATCCCCGTCGTCGATCTGCACGAGCTGGCCGCGGGTAAGCTAGCCGCACTCTTCAGTCGGACCGCCGCACGTGACCTCTTCGACACCGTCAACATCCTGTCTCACCGGGAACTGGATCCTGCTCTGCTTAGGCCAGCATTCGTGGTCTCTGGTGCGATGAGTCGACGCGACTGGCGGGACCTTCGCATTGAGGATGCGGCCATGGATCCGCGAGACGTAGCCCAGAAGCTCCTGCCCATGCTGCGCAGCACCCATGCACCTGCACCGTCGCGCTTGAGCGATTGGTGCAAACGTCTCGTCGGCGAGTGCCGCGAGCTGCTCGGCGGAGTCCTACCCCTCAAGCAAGCCGAGCTGGAGTTTCTGGAACGGATCAATGGGCAGGGGGATATCCGCCCCGACCTGCTGACTGGCGATCCCGCATTGCAGGAGAGGCTGCGGCACCACCCCGCCCTGCACTGGAAAGCGCAGAACGTGCGCCGGCATCTCGCGGGCGGCTCGCGCTAACTCAGCGGTCGATCGACCGCATCGCGGCTTCCGAGTAGCGCCCCCCCTCCACGGTGATCTGCCGCAGCGCGGCATCGATCTCCCGCAAGTCGCCCGGCGTGAGCGCTACGCGCGCGGCGCCGAGGTTCTCCTCGAGGCGGTGCAGCTTGGTCGTCCCCGGGATGGGCACGACCCAGGGCTTCTGCGCGAGCAGCCAGGCGAGGGCGATCTGCGCCGGCGTGACGCCCTTCGCCGCCCCGATGCGCGCGAGTAGGTCCACCAGCGCCTGGTTGGCCTGCCGGTTCTCAGGCGCGAAGCGTGGCACCGTGTTGCGGAAGTCCGAGGCCTCGAAGGTGGTGTCGGCGGTGATCGCGCCGGTGAGGAAACCTCTGCCCAGCGGACTGTAGGCGACGAAGCCGATGCCGAGTTCTTCGAGCGTGGGCAGTAGCGCGTCCTCCGGCTCGCGCCACCACAGCGAGTACTCGCTCTGCAGCGCCGTCACCGGTTGCACGGCGTGCGCGCGGCGGATCGTCTGCGCGCTGGCCTCGGAGAGGCCGAAGTGGCGCACCTTGCCCTCGCCGATCAGCGCCTTCACCGCGCCGGCGACCTCCTCGATGGGCACCGCCGGATCGACGCGATGCTGGTAGTAGAGGTCGATGCGGTCCGTGCGCAGGCGGCGCAGCGACTCCTCGGTGTTCGCGCGAACGGTCTCGGGGCGGCTGTCCAGGCCGCGTGACTTGCCGTCCTCGTAGCGGAAGCCGAACTTCGTGGCGATCACCACCTGGTCGCGGATCGGCGCGAGGGCTTCGCCTAGCACCTCCTCGTTGGTGAAGGGCCCGTAGATCTGCGCCGTGTCGAAGAAGGTGACGCCGCGTTCGGCGGCGGCGCGGATCAAGCGGATCGCGTCCTGCCGATCCAGGGGCTGCGCGTAGCCCCAGCTCAGCCCCATGCAGCCATAGCCGAGTGCGGACACTTGAAGTCCGCTTACGCCGAGCGTGCGTGTGTCCATCGTTTTCTCCTCATGTCCTTCGCCGACTTGCGCCCCGCGGAATCATACCGCATGATTGCGGCTCCCGCGACCCCTTCCCCGCGGCGGGCGCAGCCCGAGGAGGCAAGGCATGGCAACGATTCGCGAGGGCAACAAGGGAGTGCTGCTCATCGTCGACGTGCAGGTCGGCGTGATGCGCGAAGCCTGGGAGACGCCATGCGTCCTGCGCAACATCGCGCGCGCCGTGGAGAGAGCTCGCGAGGCCGGCGTGGCCGTGATCTGGGTGCAGCACGGCGACGACGAGCTGCCCCCCGGCAGCCCCGAGTGGCAGTGGGTGCCCGAGCTGGCGCCCGCGCCGAGCGAGCTGCTCATCCACAAGCGCTTCAACTCGGCCTTCGAGGAGACGGGGCTGGAGAGCGCACTCGCGCGACTCGGCGCCACGCACATCGCGCTCGCCGGCGCAGCGACGAACTGGTGCATCCGGGCCACGGCCTACGCCGCCCTCGACCGCGGCTACGACCTGACACTGATCGCGGACGCCCACTCCACCGAAACGATGGTGCCCGAGGGCGGCCCGCACGTCGAGGCGGCCCAGCTCGTCGCGGATCTCAACGCCACGATGACCTGGCTCAGCTACCCCGGCCGGCGGAACGCCACCGCCACGGCCGAGGCGATCGACTTCACCGCCCCCGGGGGCGGGCTCAGCGCGTAGGAGGTTGCCACGTGGCAACAACATCGAAGCGACGTGATCCCGCCGCCAAGCCCGCGCCGGCCACCGCCTCCTCCCGCATCGACGAGCGCATCCGCGTCCTCCGCGACTGGCGGGGCGAGACCCTGGCCCGCATGCGCGCGCTGATCCTCGCCGCCGACGCGGCAATGGTCGAGGAGATCAAGTGGGTCAAGCCGACGAACCCGCTGGGCGTACCCGTCTGGTCGCACGCGGCGATCGTCTGCACCGGCGAGGTCTATGCGAAGATCGTGAAGCTCACCTTCGCCAAGGGCGCCGCGCTCCCGGACCCGGCGCGCCTCTTCAACGCGAGTCTCGAGGGCGGCACGCGCCGCGCGATCGACATCCGCGAAGGCGAGACGGTCGACGCCCGCGCGTTCAAGGCGCTCGTGAAGGCCGCTGTCGCCCACAACGCCGCGGCGGCGAAGCCAGCCGCGACCCGCGCTACGGCAGCGAAGCCGGCTGCCCGCAGCGCTACGTCCGTGAAGCTGCTCTCCGGCGGCAACCCGCAGATCGCCAAGGGCGACGGCGACGCGCCCGTGCAGGCCTACCTCGCCGCAATGCCCGGCTGGAAGCGCGAGGCTGGCCGCCAGCTCGACGCGCTCATCGTGCGCAGCCTGCCCGGGGTCGCGAAGGCCGCGAAGTGGAACTCGCCCTTCTACGGCGTCGAAGGCCGCGGCTGGTTCCTCTCCTTCCACGTCTTCGCGCGCTACATCAAGGTGGCCTTCTTCCAGGGCGCGTCGCTGAAGCCCATGCCCCCTGTGGCCAGCAAGGACCCGCAGGCGCGCTACCTGCACATTCACGAGGGCGAGACGATCGACGAGGCGCAGTTCGCGAAGTGGGTGAAGCAGGCCGCGCGGCTGCCAGGTTTCCTGGACCCGCGGCCCTGAGCGGGTCGCGACGAGTGGTGCTGCCTACCCCAGCCGCGCGACCAGCACGGTGAGGTCGTCGTCCGGCGGCAGCGGCGCGCAGAAGTCCCGCGCGGCGGCCACCATCGCGGCGACGATCGCCTCGGGCGTCTCGCCGGCCACCCGCCGCAGCAGCGCCTCGATGCGCTCCTCGCCGAACATGTCCTCGCCCTGGTAGGCGCCGGCCTCGCTCAGCCCGTCGCTGTAGATGAGCAGCGTGTCGCCGGGACCGAGCTGCGTCTCGCCGCGCTCGAAGGCGAGGCGCGGGAAGGCGCCCAGCATGAGCCCGCCCGTGCGCAGCGCCTCCAGCTCGCCGCTCGCGCGCAGCAAGAGCGGCGGGTTGTGCCCCGCGTTGACGTAGTGCAGCGCGCCACTTTCGGGCTCGATGCAGCCGAGGAAGAGCGTCACGAAGCGCCGCCCGCGCGTGCTGCGGTGCATGGCGGCGTTGAGCTGGGCGGCCATCGTCGTCAGCTCCATGCCGGTTTCGCCGAGGGCCCGCAGCATGGCCTGGAGCTGGGCCATCAACAGCGCAGCGCTCATGCCCTTGCCGGCCACGTCGCCGAGGGCGAGCAGCGCGCGCCCGTCGCTGCAGGAGAAGGCGTCGAAGTAGTCGCCGCCCACCGAGAGGCTCTGCTCGTTCTGGCCCACGGCGTACAGGCGGCCCAGCACCAGCGGCCCCTCGGGCAAGAGCTGGCGCTGGATCTGCGCCGCGCGCTCGAGCTCCTCCTCGAGCCGCCGCTGCTCGGCGAGGGCCGCCTCGGCCGCGCTCTCGCGCAGGCGCACGGCGGCCAGGTGCGCGAGCAGTGTGAGGAGCTGCAGGTCCTCCTCGTTCAGCGGGTTCAGCGGCGAGAGGCGGTCGGCGTAGATCAGTCCCGTCACATGCTCGTCGTCCCAGAGCGGCGCGCAGAGCACCGAGTGGAGTTGCTCGAGCACCACGCTCTCCTGGCCGGAGAAGCGCTGGTCGCTGAGGGCGTCGCCGACGAGCAGGGCCTGGCGCTCGCCGATCACCTTGCTCAGGATGCTGCGGCTGAGCCGTGGCGGCCGCGCGGCCACCTTGGGCGCGCGGTACTCGGCGCGCAGGGTGAGCTGCTCGGGCGCGAGCGCGGCGAGGTCGGCCGTCGATTCGAGGGCGAGGCCCGCCGGCGGCAGCAGCAGGATGGCGCGGTCGGGCGCAAGGACGGTGCCCACCAGCTCGACGATGCGCTCGGGCAGGGCCTGTCACCGAACACCC
>VGXI01000224.1 GCA_016873475.1 bacterium
CGCCTGCTCGGGCGCCACCAGCGGCCGAATCTCGAGGCCCGTGTAGAACTTCAGATCGTCGATCGCGAAGAGGTTGTCCGGATTCGCCATCGCGACTTCGAGCACGCGTCCCTGGCGGCTGACGGGCACGAGCTGGAAGCGGGTGGCGATCTCCTCGGGCACCAGCTTGATGAGTTCGGCATCGATGTTGAGGTTGGCGAGATCGACGGCCTGCACGCGGAAGACGGCGGCGAGGAAGTCCCGGAATGCGGCTTCCTCGATGAAGCCGCTGGCGATGATGTGCTTGCTCAGCGTGCCGCCCTGGCGCTGGTGCGCCTCGACGATCGCGCCCAGCTGCTCCGTGGTGAGCAGCCGGCTCGCCAGCAGCGCCTCGCTGAGTCGCTCGTTGGTCACGGGGTCCTCCGGGGGACAGGCATCCCCGGAGGGGTGCCGCCGCTACGCGGTAGGCAACGCACATGCCAGCCATGGCAGGGCGCGGGCTGTCGCGGCGAGGGCGGGTGAGGGTGCGCGAGGGCGCGCTGGGTAGGGCCGAACTCAGGCGGCGGCAGGGGCTGCGCGCAGGCGTGCGCTTTTGCCCGGCCTACTGATCAAGATGCCAGTCGAGGCCCAGGCGCAAGGACACCGGCGGACTCGGAAAGCCCGGGAGCTCCTCGCCGGGGCGGTCGAGGGCGTTGACGACCCTGAGCCAGAAACGCGCCGCGAGCACGCGCAAGTCGACGCCGACATCCGCGCGCAGCAGCTCGCGATGGTCCGCGCGACCGCCGCGCAGCTCGAGCCCGCCGGACAGGTCCAGGCGCGCGTCCCGGGCGAAGAAGGGCCGCCCCAGGGCCAGCTCGCCGCGCAGGACCAGGGGGTAGAAGCTGCCCTCTCCCAGCGGCGCCGCGCGCTCGCGCGCCTCGGCGCGCAGGCTGCCGGCCGCCCGCAGCTCGCCGCCCAGTCCGCGCAGGCGCGCGCCGAGCACGAGGTCGAGGGCGCCCCGGCGCTCGCCCGCGAGGGAGCGCCAGGCGAAGCCCTCGCCGGCGGCGAGCGCCTGCCAGTCGCGCCCGCCCGTCTCCCCGCTCAGGCAGAGCTGACCCCAGGCCGTCTCCCCCTCGCGCTGCAGCGCAAGCAGCCCCCGCAGCAGCGGATCGGCGGCGGCGGCCGCTCCGGGCCTGCCGAGCCCGGCCGGCCAGAGACCGAGGCCGACGAGGCGATCCCGCTCCCAGGCCGCGTTTTCGGAGCCAGTCGCAAGCGCCGCCCGCAGGCGGGTCCCGCGCAGGACGGCCGGCGCCCAGGCGAGACGGGCCTCGGCGCCGAGGCGGCCGCGCCGCTCGCGCTCCGCCTCCAGGCGCAGTCCGCCCTGCAGCTCCGGGCCGGCAGCGAAGCCGCCGCGCCACTGCAGCGTGAGCCAGCCGCGCGCCGGACGGGGCAGGGCGCTGCGACCCGCGGCGCTGCTGAAGCCGAGCTGATGGCGCTCGGCGCCGCCCGCCAGCCGGAAGCCGCTGCCCAGGCTGTCCGCAGCGAGGCTCCAGCGCAGCGCGACCGCGGCGTCGTTCGCCCGGCCCTCGCCGCTGCGGCGTTCGAGGAAGCGCTGTTCCAGCTGCCACGCGCCCAGCGGGGAGGCCGGCAGCGCGAGGCCCAGGCGCAGCAGATCGCGATACCAGGCATCGCTGCGGCTGCCGCGGCGGTCGAAGTGCCACTCGCTCTCGTCCAGCGCCAGCTCGAGCGGCCCGGCGCCGGCCGCGGCCAGCCGCAGGCGCGCGCTGAGGGCGCGCCGCCGGTTGGTGCCGACTTCGGGATCCGCGCTCGCCGCTGCCGGCTCGCCGTTCCAGACGGCGCTGAAGGGATAGCCGTCGCTGAAGACCTCGTCGAGCCCGACGCTGAGCGCCAGGTCCCCCGGTGGCGTCGCGAAGGCGAGGTGCCGGCCCCGCTCCCTGAAGCGACCGCGGGAGAGATGGATGCGCGTCGTCACTCGCGGCAGGCTCGGCCGGCGCGTCTGGACGCGGATCGCCCCCGCGATGGCCTCGCCGCCATGGGCGACGAGCTGCGGTCCGAGATCGACCGCCACCGCCTCGACGAGAGACAGGGGCAGCTCCTCGGCGAGCAGCGCGCCGCTCCAGGGATCCCGCCAGGGCTCGCCGTCGACGACGAGCAGCAACTCGCCCGGCCGCGCAGCGCCGGCCTGCACGCGGTAGGGCAGTCCGGCCCCGCCCTGCCGCTCGACGACGAGCAGGGGGCAGGCGCGCAGGACCTCCTCCAGGGTCTCCGCGTGCAGCTGGCGCAGCGCGTCCCCGGCGATCGACCAGGTCTGCCCGGCGGCGGGACGCGCGACGAGCAGGCCCAGCAGGAGCGCGAGCGCCGCGCACCGGCCGCCCGGGCGGCGCTGCTCAGGCATGGGCACCGCCTGCCGCGCACTCCAGGCGCGCCGCCTGGCGCAGCAGCGGGTCGTAGCTGGTCCCGAAGACGATCAGGTTGACCGCCAGCGAGCCGGCCGTCATCAGCACGCCCAGCGCGGCCCAGCCCTCCCAGGCGCCCCCGGCTACCAGCAGGTAGGCGAGGCTGGGCAGGACCGGCAGGGCCAGCGCGGCCAGCAGCGCGAAGGGCAGGAGCGCGAGGCGGCGCAACCAGGGGGCCCCGCGGCCCACCGGCAACAGGCGGGCGTAGAGCGCGCCGAGGGTGGCGATGGCCAATCCCGCGAGGAGCTGGGCAGCGAAGAGCAGCGGCAGCGCCAGACTCGAGCCGTAGGGGTTGAGTCCGTAGTAGAGCGTCACGGCGAGGAGGGCGGCCGCCCCACCGCCGGTGAGGCCGAGCAGGCTGCCGCCGACGAAGAGACTGAAGCTGAACAGCTCCACGTTGGGCAGGGGAGCGAAGAGGAAGCCGAGGGCGGCGGCGAGGGCGGCGACGAGGGCGATGCGAACGGTGCGGCGCACCCGGACTCCTCCTCCGCCGACAACGACGCCGCGGGGCGAGGCGAACTTAGCCCATGGTCTCCGGGGGGTCAAGCCGCCCCGGCCGCAGGGTGCGCAGCGCTGCCAGAGTGTCGCCGGCGACGCCTTCGGCGCCCAGATCTCGCCCCGCGCTGGCGGGCTGGTGGAAGTCGCTGCCGCCGGTGGCGAGAAGCCCCCAGCGGCGGCACTCCTCCCGCAGGCGCTCGCGCTCGAGCACGGATTGCTTGGGGTGATCCACCTCGAGTCCCTTCAGGCCGAGGGCGACGAAGCGCGGCAGCAGCGGCGCGTAGTCGCAGAGCGCGGGATGGGCGAGCACGGGCACGGCGCCGTGGCGGGCGAGCAGCGCGAAGCCGCGCTCGGGCTCCATCAGGCGCTTGGGCTCGTAGGCGGGGCCGTCGTCGCCGATGAAGCGCTCGAAGGCCTCCTCGAGGCTGGCGACGTCGCCGCACGCGAGGAGGGCCTTCGCCACGTGCGGCCGGCCCGGATTGCCGTCGCCCACCTCGGCGAGCACGTCCGCCAGCTCGACCGCGCAGCCGAGGGCGCGCAGCTTGGCCACGATGCGCTCGGCGCGCGCCTGCCGCATGTCGCGCAGCTCGGCGAGCACGGCGCGCAGCTCCGCGCTGCTGTGGTCGATCCAGTAGCCGAGCAGATGCACGTCGCGCGGCCCGACCTGGAGGCTCAGCTCGATGCCCGGAATCAGTTCCAGGCCCGCGGCGGCGGCCGCCGCCAGGGCTTCGGCGATGCCGTCGACGCTGTCGTGGTCGGTGAGGGCGAGGCCGTCCAGGCCCGCGAGACGAGCCCTGGCGACGAGGGCGGCCGGAGCGAGAACGCCATCGGAGGCCGTGCTGTGGCTGTGCAGGTCGTAGCGCAGGAGAGCCTCCTCGCCCACCGGGAGGAGGCAGCCTACTAGGCGCCGGTCAGCTTGGCAAGCCTCGCCTGGACGTCCCGGAACTCGCCGTCGAGCTGGTAGACCTTCGTGAAGGCGTCGAGCGCGAGGTCCCAGGCCTTGAGCATCTCGTAGGCCTGACCGAGCACGTAGTAGAGCTCGACCATCGACTTGCGCGGGTAGGTCTCGGCGTCCAGGCGCGTTTGCAGCAGCAGCACGATCTCGCGCGGGCGCTCCAGCTCGAGCAGGCAGCGCGCCATCCACTCGCGGGTCTTCTGGCCGAGCACCTTGTGCTCGAGCGTGTGCTCGAATTCCTCGAGCGCCTCCTCGTAGAGGCCCATCTCCATGTAGGAGACGCCGAGCTGGTAGCGCTCTTCGGCCGCCATCGAGCCCATCTGCTCCTTCATGCGCCGCTTGAACTCGCCGAGCACATCGTCGATGTCGTCGGTCTGCATCGCCTCGCCGGCCGTCGTCGAGAGGCCGAAGCTCAGATGGCCGTCGGCGCGCTGCCCGTCGAGATCGATGCTTCGGCGGGGCTCGCCGCTGCCGGGCGCGCCGCGCCCGGCGCCTGTGGGCACCGCGGGCGGGCGCGCGCCCTCGCCGCCCCGGGGGGGCGCGACGGGCGGCGCCTGCCACTCGCCCTCCGCTTCGCGCAGGCTCTCCTGCAGGGAGGCCAGTTCGAGGACCGGTGGCTCCGTCGCCGGCGGTGGCGACACCGGCGGCAGCGCCGCCGCCAGAACGGGTGATGCCTCGAGGGCGGCGGGAGGCGCAAGCGGCGCCTCGGGCAGCAGCTCCACGGCGGCGTCGACGTGCAGCTGCGCGCTCAGGCTCTCCGCGAGCTGGCGCGTCGTCAGCAGTTCCTCGCGCGGGTCGCCCCCGGTCACGACCTCCACCTTCT
>VGXI01000225.1 GCA_016873475.1 bacterium
TCGGTCTGCGTGATCTCGCCACGGCGCAAGGGATCACGCGCTGCTACGGAAGATCCGGCGCAGGAATCCACGTACTCCGTGCCCCGTCTTTCTGTAGACAAGAACCTGGCCCGGCCGGTAGTCAAACTCCGGCAGCAGAGCCAAGAGCGTGCATACGATGGAACCCATGCGGGCGGGCTTGAGATCTGGATCCTTGATGCTGAAGGTGCCGTCAGGGGAGTCCATCGCCCACTTGGCAATGGTGAACACATCAGCCTTGCTGATCGTCTGTGGTTGGCTGCTGTTGCCATCAGACAGCCTTACTAGCTTCCCGTCCCCTATCTGGATTAGGTTCCGCCGACGCTGCTTGAGCTTCGTAACCACAACATACTCGTCTTCGCGACCCCCAGAAGCTTGCTCCTGCTTGCGGATCACCTGCTCCAATCGCTCCCAGAGCACATCGGCGTTCACTCAGCACCTCCCAGTTTCGGATCACCTCTGGAGTCTAGCATGTACTGATAATCTCGCAGAAGACGCTCGAGTCGTCGATCTCGGAGACTGTGCCGGGCACCCCGATGCGCGCGCAGAGCGCGGCGAAGCCGGCAGGCGTCACGCGTCCCGAGCGGAAGCCGTCCGAGCAGACGATGTAGCCATCGCGGCAGGCCGGCAGGTCCAGCGGTCCGAGCAGGCCGGCCGCGGCCTGTGCCTCGAACCAGGCGAGGCGGTGGGGCCAGAAGGCATCGGCGTAGCTCGAGAAGATCGCCCGTCCCCCGGGGCGCAGCACGCGCAGTGCTTCGGCGAGTAGCGCTGCCTGGTCCACGCCGAAGGCGCAGATGCCGTTCTGCACGCAGGCCACGGCGTCGAAAAAGCCATCCGCGAAAGCGAGCCGGACAGCATCCATGCGGAGCCAGTGGGCGGCCGCTCCCAGTGGCGTGTGGGCGGCGGCCAGGGCCAGGCTTGCGGGCGCCGTGTCGATGCCCGTGACCTGCCGCTCGTCGCCCAGCAGCCGCTGAGTGACGCGTCCCGTCCCGCAGCCCAGTTCCAGCACTCGCCAGCCGGGCTGGAGGCGCGAGCGCAGATGCGCAATCTCGGCCTCCAGGTACTGCCGCACGCGCGGGCCGGCCAGCGCGTAGCAGGCATCCAGGCGCTCTCCCTCCAGACGGCCCGCGTAGTAGCCGGTCACGGCCTGTCGCTCCCTTTGCTTCCTGCGCTTTGGACCCTGGACCCTCGCCCCGCGGGCGTCAAGGGTCTGGAACCGTTTCTGCACCTGGGTCTTTGCTGGCCGATACGCTATCATTCAGGCAGTTCCGCCCAGAACCCCCCGACCTGGACCACCGCCATGCGCCGCTGGCCTCTCCTCGCTCTCGATCTCGCTCTCGCCCTTGCCCTCGGGCTCCGGCCCGCGGGCGCCGGCGCGCAGCTCGACGCGGCGCCCCGCCCCGGCGAGCTGCAGCTCGGCCGGCTCCACTACTCCGGCGGCGGCGACTGGTACGGCAACCCGAGCAGCCTGCCCAACCTGCTCGAGGAGTTCGAGCGGCGCACCGGCATTGCCTGCGCTGAGCGCGAGACCGTCGTCAAGGCCACGGATCCGGGCCTGGACCGCTTGCCGCTCGTCTACCTGAACGGTCACGGCAACCTGCAGCCGACGCCCGAGGAGGAGGCCCGCCTGCGCGCCTGGCTGCGGCGCGGCGGCTTCCTCTGGGCGGACGACAACTACGGCCTCGACGCCAGCTTCCGGCGCACGGTGGAGCGGGTTTTCCCCGAGGAACAGCTCGTCCTCGTGCCCGCCGAGCACCCGATCTACCACAGCTTCTACGACCTGGCCGGCGTGCCGAAGATCCACGTCCACGACGGCAAGCCACCGCAGGGCTGGGGCCTCTTCCTCGACGGCCGGCTCGCCGTCTTCTACACCTTCGAGGCGGACATCGGCGACGGCCTCGAGGATCCCGACGTGCACAAGGACCCGCCCGACAAGCGCGAGGCGGCGCTGAAGATGGCGATCAACGTGCTCTACCACGCCCTCGTGCGGGCGCGGCCGGCGGCATGAGCGCGCCCGGCGCAGCGACGGCCGCCCAGCGGCTCGGCGCCCTGCTCGGCCGCGAGCTGGCTCGCGCGCGGCGCCTGCACTGGCGCGCGGCGCTCGGGCCGGCGGGCGCGGCGGCCCTGGCCGTGCTGCTGCTCGCGGCACTCGCTCTCCAGTTCATCTCGCCGGCGAGCGCGCGGGGCGGCGGGCTCTTCGCGCTCCTCGCCTGGCTGCTCGCGCTCGCGCCCCTCGCCGCGGCCTTCGTCTGGCCGCTGCGCCGCTTGCCCGACGCGCGTCGCCTGCTGCGCGAGGCCGAGGCGCGCGCCGACACGCGCCAGCTCCTCGAGACCGCCGCGGACGTCGCCGAGGGCCGCCTCGCCGGCAAGGGCTACTCGCCCGCGCTGATGGACCGCGTGCTCGCGGACGCGGTGGCGCGTGCCGCCGCCGGTCTACCCGATCCCGAGCAGGGTCCCTGGCCGCGGCGGGGCCGGCGGGCGCTCGCCGTCCTGGCGCCGCTCTTTCTGCTCGCGGCCCTGCCCGCGAGCCGCACGGGCATTCGCCCGCTGAGCTTCCTGCTCGACCCGCGCAATCCCGCGCACTACGCCGAGCGCGCCAGCCTCGCGCTGGCGCCGGGGGACATCGACTTGCTCGCCGGCAGCCCGCTGCGCCTGGAGCTGCGCGAGCAGGGCCTGCCCTGGCGTTTCCCCGGCGCGCTGGCCCTTGAGGTCGACGAGACCGGCGACCTCTTCCAACCCGCGCCGCTCACGCGCGAGGGCGAGCTGTGGGTGCATCAGCGCGAGGCCGTGCAGCAGGGCTTCGCCTACCGCGCGCGCCACGGCCGCAGCCTGAGCCCGACCTACCGCGTGCGGGTCTACCATCCGCCGGTGCTGGACAGCCTGCAGGTCACGGCCACGCCGCCGGCCTACACGCGACTGCCCGCGCGCAGCCTCACCCTGCAGAGCGGCAGCCTCAGCCTGCCGCTGGGCAGCCGGCTCGTCTTCGCGGGGCTCGCGGGCAGCGAGCTGGCCCAGGCCTGGCTGCTGGGCGCCGGGCCGGACAGCCTGCCGCTCGCGGTGGAGGGCCGCCGCCTGCGCGGCGCGCTCAGCGTGGACGGCGACGCCCGGCTCTCGCTCAGTCTCGTCGATGCGCGGGGCACGCGCAGCCGCACGCCGAGCTTCCTCGAGCTGAACGCCCTGCCCGATCGGCCGCCTGCGGTCGAGATCCTCGCGCCCGGCCCGGACGCCGAACTCAGCCGCGACCTGCTGCAGACTCTCGAGATCAGCGCCGCCGACGACTACGGCGTGGCGAGCCTCGGCCTGCGCGCCGCCAAGCGCGGCGAGCCCGACACGCTGCGCCGGGCGCTGCCGCTCGGCGAGCTGGCCGGCCAGCCGCGCGCGGCCCTGCGCTGGCGCTGGGACCTGGGCGCCGACTGGTCGCTCTTCCCGGGCGACGTCGTCGAGTACTGGCTCGAGGCGACGGACACGCGGCCCGGCCGGCCGGGGCGAGGCGCGAGCGGCGTCCAGCGCCTGCGCGTGCCCTCGGTGGCGGAGATCTACGCCGACATCGAGCAGGAGGACGCCGCGCGCAGCGAGTCCCTCGAGGAGATGGTCGAGGAGGGCCAGAAGCTGCAGGAGGATCTGCGCCAGCTCGAGCAGGAGCTGCGCGCCGACCCTCAGCTCGACTGGGAGCGCCAGCAGGAGCTGCAGGACACCTTCGAGCGCCTGGAGCGGATGAGCGAGCAGCTCGAAGAGCTGAGCCAGGGCCTCGCCGAGCGCAGCGAGACCCTCGGCGAGAACGAGATGCTGCGCCAGCAGATGGCCGAGAAGCTGCAGAAGATCGAGGAGCTGATGGCCGAGCTGCGCGACACCGAGGCGGGCGAGCTGCTGCGGCGCTTCCAGGAGCTGCTCGACCAGATGGATCCGGAGGCGCTGCCCGAGGAGCTGGCCGAGCTGCGGATGGACCACGAGCAGATCCTCGAGCAGCTCGAGCGCACCGAGGCGATGCTCGAGCAGCTGATGCGCGACCAGAAGCTCGACGCGCTGCAGCGCGAGCTGGACGAGCTGCTCGAGCGCCAGGAGGCCCTGCGCGAGGAGTCCGAGCAGCTACCCGAGCAGAAGGAGGCGGCCGAGCGCGCGCGCGAGCAAGAAACCGCCGCGCCCGCCGAGGAGCGGGCCGAGGCCGCGGCCGATTCGAGCGCCGGTCAGCGCGGCGAGACGAAATCCGAGGCCGGCGAGGAGCGGAAGTCGGCGGAGAGCCCCGAGGAGAAGGCCGCCCGCGAGGCCCTGGCCAAGGAACAGGCGGAGCTGGCGGAGGAGACCGCCGAACTGCTCGAGAAGATCCGCGAGACGGCCGCGCAGCTCGAGGAGGAGTTCCCCGAGCAGGCGGGCGAGATGGAGAAGTCCGCCCAGCCGCAATCCCCGCAGGACCCGAGTCAGCCGATGAGCGACGCCGGCGAACAGCTCGGGGACCAGGAGCCCGAGGCGAACCAGAGCCAGCGCGAGGCCGCGCGCCGCTTGCTCAAGCTCTACTGGAAGCTCGTCCAGGCCCAGGCCGGCATGAGCTCCCAGACCAACGCGGCGGCACTCGAAGCGCTCGAGGACGCCACGCGCGATGCGCTCGAGGTCTCCCTGCGCGAAGAAGCCCACGAGGAGGAGACGGCGCGCCACCTGCGCCAGGGCCGGCGCCCC
>VGXI01000226.1 GCA_016873475.1 bacterium
TGCTCAGGGATTTTGCCAAAGAGAGGTCGGCCTCGACTACCCAGAGGACACCCTCTGGAGCGTTGTCTCAAGTTCCTTGTCGGACGAGATCAGCGCGTTGCTGCAGGCTACGATCGGCTGGCTCTCCGGGTCCCAAGAAAAAGCCGAGGCACTTCTGGCGACGGGGTCGGAGGATACGAAGCTCGCCGTTGTCTCTTTTCTCGGCCAGGTGCGGGACTCTGCTGCGCTCAGGCGACTTGAGGAGATAGTGGCCAGTGACGCCTCCGGCCCGTTGAAGGAGAAGGCACAGTCACTGATCGATCAGGCACGAGTACCGCTGCCACCTAACTAGCGCTTGCACCCGACGGCCCGCGGTCGGGGTCAACAGACGAGTTGAGCGTGGAATCCGCGCGGGCCGCGGGTTAAGCGCGGCGTTACACCGATGAGGACCTGCCAATGATCTTCCAGCCCGTGCCAAAACGCGCCGCGTCGCTGTCTCGTATCGTGATGGCCGCTGTGTTCATCGCATCCCTTCTCGCTCATAGCGCGAGGGCAGCAGCGGAGCGCGAGCCGGGTTTAGATCTTGTCGTCTACGCCTTAGACCGCTTTCCCGAGAATCTCGAGCTTGGCCAAAGGCTCACGTTTGAGGTCCGGATTGAGAACAAGGGACCTGTCGCGATCAGCGTCCCCAGTGCGATCCATCCCGGAGGCGGCTACGTCTTGATTGACCTGGTCGGACCTGATGGCAAGAAGATCGGGTTCCCGGACGAGCAGATCCCCGAGTTTCAGGGAGGACCCGAGGATGTGGTGAAGCTGCGCCCCGGCACCTTCTATGGCGAGTCCACGAGTTTGGGGCCCATGAGGGAGCCTGGCGTGTACCGTCTCAAGCTTGTTCTGCTAAGTCCTCGTGCGCCATGCATTCCCGATATGGTCACCGGCGACCTTGAGACCGAGTCAGTCTCCTTCAGGGTGGAGTGAAGATGCACCAGTGTAACAAACGCCTGCACCCGCCGAGCACTATCGTCACGCCGCTGGCGGTTGCCAGCGGCGCGACAACCGGTCGCTACGCTCCCTTCGCGCTCGCTGGTGAGGCTGGCGTTTGGTGAGGGACCGATGAGTGAGAGATGCGCGATTTGCGGATGTCTGGTCCGCCGGGGTAGGGGCTACGCAACGCCTACGCTCGCGGGCAGATCTCACGCCACACGACACCACTACGTGGCAGAGCGGTTCTTTGGCCGCTCATCGAACCGGCGCGGGACTATGCGGAAGCCGATCTTTCAGCGATGCCCTTGGGGTGTCGAGGGGGAAACGGCCATCTTCTGCTACGAGTGTCACGAAGAGCTACTGCACAACCCGGTCTTACTTCCGCGCGATGTCGAAGCGCTGGCATGCCTGGTGAAATCCCGGGGACTCGATGAGGGTCGGAAGATGGTGAGCCGCAAGAAGCTCGCTGGGCGAATCGAACTCCTTAACGAGGTGATCGCGGCTGGCTTAGAGAGGCTCGCCGAACCGCGCCTTGTAGCCAGCGCCGAGGACGCCGCGGCTGAAGGCTGACATTGTCCCGGCATCTGAGAGCCTGACTATAACTGGAGGGATTGCGATATGGCTAGATGCACAGCGCCGGTGCGGGGCCATCGAACAGCAAGCGGGGCAGCGGCCTGCCCTGCATGCGGTGGCCGCTACCGGAGCTACGGGGGCTACGGGTCGTACCCGCACCCGTTCTACCCCTCGTGGGGAAGCAGCGGGGGTGGCCGGAGCAGCATCGGCGGGTCCGGCGGCATCGCAAGGCCAAGATGGTCGCGAGTCGGGATCGTATTGGTGACCCCCACGCTGCTGCGCCGCATCGAAGGAGAAAGCATCGCCGAAAGGGAGCTATCGGCCCTCCTTGCGCGTGACCTGCTCGTCCCCATCGTGCACGACACGACGTATGAAGCTCTCCGCGAAGTTAGCCCTCTGCTTGGCTCGCGAAGCGGCCTGGATACAGCAGAAGATTCGATGGAGCGCATCGCGGCCAAGCTCGCCGAGCTAGTTGCCCTTTAGCTGTGTCGAGCAACGAACCCGCAGATTGCGGGATTACAACAGCATGCAGAGGACGGCGCTCCGCGCCGCTGCTGAGCGCTGGCGTTTGGCCGAATGCAGGATCAGGAAACGCTCGCCGGAATGGTCGGCGATAGCATTCCCCGGGTGGATTCCATTGACCAGTGTCCCCATGGGCATCAGCGGGAGCTGAGGCGCCTGTCAAGCAGCCGAAAGCCTTCGTGAAACGGTGCCCAGGTGTTAGGAGGTGGCATGGCGGAGAGGAGCAAGAGCGTGCCCTTGGCGATCCGAGTTTGGTACGACCCGAAATCCGGGCACATCAAGATCGCAGGAGAGGGTCTCACTGCTTCCACGGTATGCAACGACCCGAGCAGCAAACGATATCACCCAAACCTCTTCAAGAAGCTGTCCCGGGTGCTGCGCGAAGCTGGCGTGCCATCGCCATGAGCGTCTAGCTTCTCTAGCGGCTGGCGCTGCGCCGCGATGCGCAAGGATGATCGAGGGGCGCAGCGTGTGGTAGACTCGACCCATGTCGCCAACGATCCTGCGCTCTGGACCCTACCGGCTCTTCTTCTTCAGCAACGAGGTTGGTGAGCCGCCGCTTGATCACGTACAGCGCGAGCGGATGCTGGCGAGGTCTTGGCTCGGCCCCGTCCAGCTCGCGCACTCGACCGGGTTCGTCTCACGAGAACTGCGTCGGATCGAGAGAGTGGTGACCAAGCACGAGAAAGCCATTCCGGAGGCATGGCATGAGTACTTCCCCGATTGAGATCCGGCCCCTGGCGCGCGCCGTCGTAGCAACCGACGACGCCTTGACCGTTGCTCTCGCGGACGGACCATCATCGTTCCGCTAGTCTGGTTCCCGCGACTCCTCCACGCGGACGCTGCCGCCCGGGGGAAGTGGGAGCTGCTCGGCGACGGCGAGTGCATCCACTGGCCGGATGCCGACGAAGATCTCAGTGTCGAGGGACTGCTCGCCGGAAACCATGCAAGGGGCGCGACCTAGCTCCGGAATGGCGGGGCTGGTACTTCGCGATGCTGCTGGCGCCGGGCGTCTTGTGCCGCAACGGATCATTCAGGGACTACGGCCTGGCAGCACAGGCGCTCTAGTGCTGCAACCGAGGCGCACATGAGCAAACCACAAAGCCCGAACACCGACTCCCTCCGCGAGCAAGTGCAGGCGCTACGCCGGCTCCGCGAGCAAGGCAAGTCCGCCAACCGGCGCCCTCGCCGGCACCGCCTGACCGCCGCGGCGCGAGCGGCGATCCTCAGGCGAACGGGTGGCAGGTGCCACATCTGCGGAGGCGAGATCCATGGGGCCTGGGATGCCGATCACGTTTTCGCGCACAGCGCCGGCGGCGAGCACGCGGTAGAGAACTTCCTGCCCGCCCACCGCACCTGCAACAACTACCGCTGGGACTATCTGCCCGCCGAGTTCGAGCTTGTCCTGAAGCTCGGCGTGTGGGCGCGGACCCGGATCGAGAGGGGCAGCCTCGTGGGCCGGGAGATCGAAAAGCAGTTCATGGCCTACGAAGCGTCGCGGATGCGCCGGCGCAAGGGTGCTGCATCGGGCGATCGCGCCTGACACGCCGCTACTGCCGATCATCCGGGTGTCGCCGGATACCCCGCGCTGGGCTCGATGGCGTGTGGATGCTGGTCAACTCAAGGAGATCGAGTCGTGACGAAGCGCGCTAAGAAGCGATCAGCCGCACCTGCGGTACGAGGCGCTGATTCCTTGATTAGCCTAGGTGCTGGCTACGGCAACCTCGTTGGCGGCATCGCCTCGCTGCTCGAGGAGGCCCGGCGCACCTCTGCCCGGGCGGTGAACGCGCTCATGACCGCCACTTACTGGGAGATCGGCCGGCGGACCGTGGAGTACGAGCAAGGGGGCAAGCAGCGCGCCGAGTACGGAGCGGCGCTGCTCAAACGGCTCTCGGTCGATCTGTCGGCCCGCTTTGGGCGCGGGTTCTCCGAGCGAAATCTCGAGCAAATGCGGCTGTTCTACCTCTCCTGGCCGATTTCGCAGACGCTGTCTGCGGAATCGGAGGCCGCGGGCGGTTCGCAGACCTCGCGGCGTAAACCGCACCAGGCGTCTGCGAAGATCCCCGAGACATTGTCTCGGATATCCGGGGGGCCGGCGGCGCCTCTGTCTCTTCGCGACCTAGCTAGCCGCTTCCCGCTCCCCTGGTCCGCGTACGTCCAGCTCCTCTCGGTCAAGAGCGACGAGGCTCGCCGCTTCAAGGTGCTTGCCGCCGAGTACCGCACAGCCCTCCCCGATGAGAAACTCCTTGCCGCGGAGCTCGCGGAGACGCGGCGCAGTCTGGAAGCTCGACCGGCGCGAGGTCGGAAGCGATGAGGCCGGGGCGGAGAAGCTCGGTCGTGTCCTCTCATGAACTTGCCTGTCACCCGCTCTCCCCGTATCCTCCAGCGCTTTTCCGAACCGCTAAGGAGTCACCAATGCCCGCGCCACCGAATCCGAGCGCCGCCTTCCGCACCGAGCGCGTGCTCGCGGCGACGCCGAGCCGCGTCTTCGCCGCCTTCGCGCAGGCAGAGCAACTCGCCCAGTGGTGGGGACCCAGCGGCTTCACGAACACTTTCGCGACCTTCGACTTCAAGCCCGGCGGCCGCTGGGTCTT
>VGXI01000227.1 GCA_016873475.1 bacterium
GGCGCCTCTACCGCGATTGCGGCTACTCCAGCATTCATGCCTACGCCGAGCAGGTGCTGGGCTTCTCCCGCAACAAGACCTTCCAGTTCATCCATCTGGCCGAGAGCTTGGAGCACTTGCCGCAGCTGCGGGAGTCGCTGACTCGCGGCGAGCTGCCGTGGACGAAGGCGCGCGAAGTGGTGAAGGTGGCTACCGAGCACACCGAGCGCCAGTGGATCGAAGAGGCGCAGCAGCTGAACAGCCGCGCCCTCGAGACAAGGGTCAAGGAGGCGCGCGTGAGCAGGCGGGCACTCCTGGCCGATGCAAGCGGGCAGGGCAGCCTGCTCGGGAGCCCCTTGCCGGCGGCCGCTGGCGCGGGGCCCGGCAGTAGCGCTCAGCCGGAAGGGAAGCCAGGGCGGGCAACAAGCGCTGCTCAACCCGCTGCGATGGTTGCGGAGGCGGAGGTGACGCTGACCCTTCGTCTACGGCCGCTCGAAATGGGCCGCTTGCAGTCGATGCTGGAGAAGATCCGCAAGGCGGGAGCCGCAACTGCCCGGCACCAGACGCGGGAGGAGCTTCTGCTCGCCGGCCTGGACGCCCTCCTTGCCAGCCTGGAGATTCCCGAACGCAGCGCCAGTGAGAGCGCCGGTGAGCAGTTGCCACGTGGCAACTCCGCCCCATCCTATCAGGTGGTGATTTACCGCTGCGAGGATTGCGGTGTCGCCCGTCTGCCCGATGGAAGGCAGCTCGCACCAGCGGTGGCCGCGCAGGCCGCCTGCGACTGCCGCGAGCAGCGCGACGGCGAACCCAATCGCGCCGCGATCCGGCCCGGCCTGCGCCGGCAAGTGCTCGCGCGCGACGGGCACCGCTGCCAGGCGCCGGGCTGCCGGGCCACGCGCTTCCTGGAAGTGCATCATCGCGAGCCGCGCAGGCGGGGTGGCCGCAACAGCGCGGCGAACCTGATCACGCTTTGCGCGGCCTGCCACCGACTCCTGCACGAAGGTGGCGTGGGGCTTGCCGCCGCCTTGCCCGCGGCGGCCCTACCGGCAGCGGCCTTGCCGAACACCGGCTGATTGCCGCCAACCGGAGGCCGTCGATCTTCCGGCCTGGTGGACGCATTCCTTGCGGAGGAGCGCTTGTGCGCGAGCCTCTTGACGGATCAAGGCCAGCCCGCCAGCAGAACCGGATCGACGTTCGTCCAGCAGGCCCGAGCGTCACGCGGCATAGAGCATCTTCCGCGTGCGCTCGATGTCCCGGGCAATGTAGGGGTTCTTGACGGCCCCCTCCATGACGAGATCGATCTCCATGCCCAGCAGCGCGCGCAGCTCATCGGGCATGCCGAAGTGGGCGTCGACGCGGGCGTAGGGCTCCATCGGCCCCAGTTCCACGAGCAGGTCGAGATCGCTCTCTCCCGGCCGGAAGTCGTCGCGCAGCGCGGAGCCGAAGGCGTAGAGCCGCAGGACGCCGAAGCGCCGGCAAAGTGCGGCGATGGTCTCGCGGTTGTTCTCGAGGAGATCGATCATGACAGGAGCATCGCGCCCGGCCGCGGAATCATCAAGATGCGTGCTCGGCCGGCTCAGCGCTTCGTTGGCGCAGGTTCCGGCAGGCGCGAGTAGCGATAGAGAAACGCCGGGATCCCCTCGCGCTCCTCGCTGAGCGTGAAGTAGGCGCCGCCGTCCGGCGCCCAGGCGACGGCCTCCCCCTGCGGCTCGGCCGTGTAGGGCAGGCGCTCGAAGGCGCCGCGCAGCAGCGCGGCGTCGAGGCGCTCGCCTGGCTCGCGGTGGGCCAGGTAGAGCGCGCTGTAGGTCTTGAGGACGATTGCGCTGCCGTCGGCGCTCACGTCGCCCGCCACGACGCCGCTGATCGCCAGCTTGCCACAATCCTCCATCGTGAGCACACGGTCCCTCGGTTGCGGGTAGGCCGCGCGGTAGAGCGTGACCGTCTCCTCCTGCTTGGTGACGATGTAGAGGTCGCGGCTCACGGGATCGACGAGCAGGGCCTCGGCGTTGCGCGGGCGGTCGGGGAAGCGCAGGCGCAAGGCCTCCGCGCCGGCCAGCGCGCTCTCGACCGGCGCCTGCCCCGCATTCACGCGCGGCTCGGGCAGGCGGTAGACGGTCTTCGTCTCGCGGTGGGCGAGGTTGTCGCCGACATCGGCGACGTAGAGGTACTCGCGGCCCTTCTGCGGCCCGGGACCCACGGCCATGTCCTCCCAGTCCACGGCCTCGGCGCCGAGCAGCGTGTAGATCCCCAGGTGCTCGCCGTGGGCGCCGAGCGCGAAGAGGCGCGGCTTGTCGCCCGAGTCGTTGTGCGCCCAGAGCACGCCGGGGTTCAGGCGGCTGGCGGCCAGACCGGAAGCCTCCTTGAGCGCATCGCAGGCGATGAGTCCCATCGTCTCGCGCTCGCCGAAGCCCTGCGCGGCGACGCGCTGGAAGCGGAAGTGCGGCTCCTCCTTGCAGCCGGCGGCGAGGAGCGCGGCGGTGAGCAGGGCGCGGGCGGCGAGTCGGTTGAGGAAGCGAACGCGCATGACCCTCAAGCTAGCGCAGCGCGGCGCCTCTGGCTAGGCCCTCGCGGTCCAGGTGTCCGCGCCGCGCTGCTGCTCGTGCATCGTGCGGATGTTGAGGGCGTGGCGCTTGCCCTCGGGGTCGTCCGGCAGGCGCGGGAACTCCGGGTCCGCCAGGATCGCCGGCAACTCTCGGCCACGCGCGCGGTGTTCGGCGCAGCGCTCCCAGGTCTCCTCCAGGTAGCGGCGCTGCGCGTCCAGGGCCGCGGCGTCCGCGATGAGGCCGTGCCCGGGCACGACCACCTGCGGCTCGAGTCCCCGCAGGCGCCCGAGGGCGCGGATCCAGACCGGCACTTCCGCGTGGGTCAGGAAGGGGTAGCGGCCGAGGAAGAGCAGGTCCGAGGCGAAGAGCACGCCGTCATCCGGCAGCCAGACGACGGCGAGGTCCGGCGTGTGCCCGCCCAGGTGGATCAGCTCGACGCGGCGGCCGTCGAAGCTGAACTGCTTCTCGCCGGCGAAGGTCTCCGTGGGCGGCGTCACGCGCAGGTCGTCGAGCCGCTCGCAGTAGCGCTGGGCGCCTGCGGGGTCGCCGGCCGCCATCTCCGCGAGCCAGGCCTCGCGCGCCTCCGCCGACCAGGGCCCCGCGAGCATCTCGCGCATCAGCGCGGCGCAGCGCTCGTGCCCAAGTATCCGCGAGTGTACGAGCTGATTGCCCCAGGTGTGGTCGGCGTGGAAGTGCGTGTTGACGGCGAGGTTGAGGTCGCCCAGGCAGACGCCGCGGGCGTCGAGGACGCCCAGCAGCTCCATCGCGCAGAAGGTGGTGTCGATGAGGAGCCAGCCGGCGGGACTGCCGACGAGGCCGAGGTTGGCGCCCGCCTCGGGCCGGAGGCAGGCGTGGATGCCCGGGCTCAGCTCCCTCCACTCCATGCGGCACCTCGCTCGGCACGAAAACCCGACCCCCCGGCTCCTTGAGCTTATACCCTCCGGGCCTGCGCGGCAAGGCAGACCGGGCCTAGAAGGGCGGCACGCGGGGCTGCCACTGGTAGCGGGCCAGTGGCACACGCCCGGCCGCGCTCAGCGCGACGCCCTCGGCCGCCAGGCGTAGGCGCTGCTCCATGCCACCCGCGCCGCCCAGGCTGATCGCGCCGCCCGCGCCGAGCACGCGGTGCCAGGGGAGCTTGCGTCCCTCGGGCGTCTTGTTGAGGGCGTAGCCCACTTGCCGCGCGTGGCCGGGCAGGCCGGCGAGAATCGCGATCTGGCCGTAAGTGGCCACGCGCCCGCGGGGGATCTTTTTCACCACAGCGTAGATGCGCTCGTAGGTCGCGTGCGCCATCGGCGACACCTCCTCCCGTCCAGCGCGGTCAGTAGAGCGCAGGCGGCCGCGGCGGTCCAGCGCCTGTTGACCGCGGGCGCGCGCGGCGCATCTTCATCCCCGAATCCCAGCCAGGAGGACGCCCGTCATGGCCCAGAACCTCGTCGAGAAGATCGCGCAGCGCTATGCCTTCGGTCTCGATACCGAGCGACTTCTGCTGCCAAGGGGCGGCATGGGTATTCACACTCGTGGCGCTCTTGGCTCTATCGGCAGCGCCTTCGCTGTGCATTGAGGTCATGGAGATCCCGCTGGGCTTCGAGCCGGATGCTTCGGGTCGAGGACTCGTGGCGACCCTGGCAGAGATCGAGCCCTTGGGCAGCGCGGGCCAGCTTGTGCTAGAATCGAGAGCAGTGCTGCGAGGCCAACCGCAGGACGAGGGGTTGCTTGTGCAGTTGCAGGTGATCTGTAGCGAGGCCGACGAAGAGACCGTTGCCTTCGAGGCTCTTGACCTCTTTCTCCCGGAGGGCGAGGCGATGGAGCGGCGCATCGTCTTCGATCTGACGGCCTTTGCCGCACTGGATCCGTGGCCTTGCCTGCCAACGCAGGCGACGCTTCTGCTGCTCCCGGTGGATGAGGGGGTTTCCCTTGTGCTAGCCGGAGGAGGTTCCGATGCGAAGCTTCAGGTGGTTCGCTTCTAGATCTGTTGCCCATGTGGTCTTGGCGGTCTGCCTCGCTGCGATGGGAGGAAGGCCTTCGCGCGCCGACACCGCCGGGCACATGAACATCGACATCCATGACGGTGTA
>VGXI01000228.1 GCA_016873475.1 bacterium
CGCCTAGCGGTCCCGGCGGGCCCGCTCCAGGAACTCGCGCTCGCCGGCCGTGAGGGCGTGGATCCCCTCGCGGCTGACCTTCTCGAGGATCTCGTCGACGCGGCGATGGCGTTCGCGCTGCTGGCGCAGCGCCCGCCGGCGCCGCCAGCCACCGAGGTCCAGCCAACGGCGGCGGTACCAGCCGGTCCGCATCAGGATCATCCCCGAGAAGAGCCCCCCGATGTGGGCGAGATGGGCGATGCTGCCGCCGCCCTGGACGGCGCCGAGCAGGTCGATCGCCGCGACCACCCAGATGAAGTAGCGCACCTGCATCGGGATGAAGAAGAAGGCGAGGATGACGCGGTCCGGAAACAGGTGCCCGTAGGCGGCGAGGATGCCGAGCACGGCGCCCGAGGCGCCCAGCACGGGGCTGCCCGTGAAGAGGCTGCAGAGCCCGGCGACCACGCCGCAGATGAAGTACAGGCGCAGGAAGCCGCCCGCGCCCAGACTCATCTCGACCTCGCGCCCCATCATCCAGAGGATCAGCATGTTGAAGACGATGTGCGTGGGCAGGGGCAGGAAGAGGAAGCGTTCAAGGCTGGGGCTGTGCAGGAACATGTAGGTGAAGAGCTGCCAGACGTGCCCGCGCAGCACCTGGCCGGGCACGAGGATCAGCTCGCTGAAGAGGGCGAGGCCCCAGCCCGTGTGCCTCGCGACCAGCAGCAGCACGAAGATGAGCACGTTGAGCGTGACGAGGCGCAGGGTCCAGGGATAGGGGCTGTCCCCGAAGGGCAGGCCATCGCGCCGCCGACGATAGGCGTTCACGCGTCGATCCTTCCGCCGATGGTGATGAGGAGAGCGGCGTGCGTGAGGCTCTCGCCGGCGTACTCGAGGCTGCGCAGCTGGAGCGCCCCCTGCGCGAGCCAGCGCCCGCTCAGCTGGCGCTCCGCGCCGGCGGCCAGGACGGCCGTCCAGGTGCTGCGGTCGCTGCCGCCGCGCTCGAAGTCCACCTGCGCCTGGCCGATGCCCAGCTCGACGAAGGGCTGCCAGGGGCGGCCCGTCTCGCCGAGCGCGCGGCGCAGGCAGAGCTCGGCTCCCTGGAGGCGCAGGAGCTTGCGCACCACGCTCCGGTGATAGCGCAGCGAGAGGCCGAGCCGCCGCTCGGCGAGCGCCCGGGAGAACTGGCCCACCGCGCCGGGCTGGAAGAGGGCTTCGGCGACGAATCCTCTCCCGCCGCGGCCGCGGTCGAAGTGCCAGGCCGCCGTGCCGCCGGCACTGAGGAAGCTGCCGCCGGGCGGGCTCGGCGGCGGGGCCGCCGCGACGGCCGCGGCCACGGGCGCCGCGGGAGCCGCCATCAGCCCGGCGAGCAGGAGCGCCAGCGGGAAGGCACCCTTCATCGCCCGTCCCCGATCCAGCGCAGCGAGAGCCGGTGCTGCGAGCCAGGCCCCTCCGCGCGCTCGAAGCGGAAGCCGTAGTCCAGGCGCAGGGCCCCGCGCGCGAAACCGGCGCCGAAGGCAGGACTCCAGCTCGTCTCGACCCGGCGGTGGACGAGCAGACCCCCGCGCAGGGCGAGGGTCGGCCCCAGCGGCTGCCACTCCAGGCCGAGGGCCGCGCGCTCGAGACTGCGGAAGCGCCAGCGGCCCTGCAACTCGGCGCTCAGCGCGCCGGGCAGCCGCGCGGCGAGCGCGAAGGTCTGGCTCGAGGCGCGCCGGCGCTGCTGCTCGGGCGCGGCGTCCCAGGCGAAGCGCTGGTGGACGTCGCTCGCGACCCAGCCGAATTCGAGGGCGGGATGCAGGGCCACGGCGCGCAGGCCCAGGGCGAGGGCCCGCGCGCTGCCTTCGTCGCGGCCGTCCTCGCTGCCGCCGCGACTGTAGTCGCCGCGCGCGCCGACGGAGAGCCACCTCTGCGGGCTCCAGGCCAGGCCCAGCGCGGCCGTCCACTCGCCCCAGCCCGAGCCGTCGGCCAGCTCGGCGCCGAGCTGCTGGAAGCCGAGGGCGACCGCCTGCCGGCTGGTCGGCGTGCGCTCGCCCGGCCCCGGCAGGCGCCGGCCCGTCGCCGCCCCGAAGGCCAGGGACGCCAGGCCCAGGCCGGTCAATTCCTGGGGCCGCTGGAGCCCGAGTCCCGCCTCCCAGCGGTCGATGCCGACGAGGGAGGCCGGTTGGCTGCCGAGTGACTCGAGGCCCGGCGCGAGCAGGGTGGCCGCATCGGCCATCGCCAGCTCGCGCGCGCTGGCGGGCCAGAGGCGGAAGCTGCCGCCCGGCGACTCCGCGGCGGCCGGCCCCGCGCAGGCGCAGAGCAGGGCGACGAGGAGCGGCAGCGCCTGCCGCCGGGCCCTAGGGCGCAGAGCGGACAACCGCCACCACCTTTCGCTCATGCTCCCGTTCGCCGCTGGCGTAGACGATCTCCAGGTTCAGCACGCAGAGGCCGTCCATCACGGCCCGGCCGCCCGCATCGCGCAGGTCCCAGCGCGCGCTGAACTGATCGGGCCCGCCCTGGGCGTCGAGCTGCCGCAGCAGCTCGCCCTCGAGCGTGTAGAAGCGCAGGCTCACCGACCGGGCCGGGGCGCGGGTGTTGATGCGGATCGTCTCGTCGGCCTCGCCGCGCAGGCGGCCCGGGATGCCGAGCGCAGGGCCCGGCGTGTAGCGCAGCGCGAGTCCGGTCGAGGGCGCCGAGCGGTTGCCGGCCGCGTCGACGGCGGTCGCCGTCCAGACGTGACTGCCCGGACTGAGCACGACGGGAAGCGAGAAGCGCCCGCCGATGTCCGTCACCGCGCTGCCGGCCAGCACTCCGTCCTGCGCCAGCTCGATGCCGACGGCGATCTCGGCGCAGTGGCCGCTCAGGGTCACCACGGGCTGGATGTGCTCGCCCGCGATCGGATCGAGGGTCGGCACGGGCGGCGCCTCGCCGTCGAGCGTGAGCGTGAGGTTGAAGGGGCCGCCGAGGGCGGACTTCCGATTGCCGGGCAGATCGATGGCGTCGATGGTGAAGTGGTGCGAGTCGAGTGGGTCGCCAGCCTCTCCCCAGCCCTCGGGCAGCCGGAAGGAGATGAACTGCGCCTCCGGGCTCGACTGCGGCAGGAGGCGGCTGTCTTCACTCGAGAGCGCGGCAGCGTCGCGAAAGCCGACGCACAGGGCCACCCCATTGCGGTCGCTCACCTGCACGACCAGCGAATCCGGCAGCGAGTCGGGATGCAGGATGAAGGACTGGCCGCCGGCGACGGGGCCGCCGAAGTCGACGAGGCCGATCGTCGGCGCGCGGGCGTCCAGGTTGCAGTCGGCGCTCCCGGTGACCGCTGGGTTGCCCGCGTCGTCGCCGAGGGTCAGCCGGAGGCGATAGCTGCCGTCGACGATCAGTTCCTGCGCGTCGCGCCCGTCCCAGAGCAGGCGGAAGCGCCCGAGGCCGCCGGCGACGTCGAAGTAGTCGGGATCGCGCTCGAGCTCGGCGACCTCCAGCCAGCCGCCGGCGCCGTCGGCGCGGTGGACGCTGGCCGAGGCCCCGTCCGTCAAGGTGTCGAAGTCCGCCGAGGAGAAGAGCAGCTGGAGCAGCGGCGAGGCCCCGTCTTGCAAGGGTGTAAAGAATGGCGAGGGCTCCAGCGCCAGGGCCGCCAGCGTCGGGCCGGCCGTGTTCAGCTCGAGCTGGATGGGGGTTGCCAGCCAGAGGCTGTCCGCCCCCTCCCGCAGCAGGATGTGCAGATAATAGAAGCCGTCCGGCAGGAGCGCCTGGCCGGGGCCGTCGTCGCCAGCCCGCCCCTGCCAGAGGTATTCGGCCTGCGTGCGCAGCCCCTGGGTCTCCAGGCTGAGCGGCGGCGGCGCCGCGCGCAGGCTGTCCGGATGCGGGGGCACTGCCGTATCCGCATAGATTCCCAGCTGGATGAGGTCCAGGGGCGCGCTGGCGCCCGTGGCGAGGAACTCGATCGGGCAGCTGTCGCGGCTCCCGTCGCCGTTGGGCGAGAAGGCCCGGGCATAGAAGGGGCCGGTGACGAATGCCGGCGCGGCCAAGCCGAGGGGCGCCCAGCCGGACAGGAGCAGCGCCAGGGCGCTGCCGAAGGCGGTCCGCTTGATTGGCGGTGACATGCGGTGAATTCCCACTCCGGACGGCCTCGGCGCGGCGGCGACCCCAGGATCATCTAGGATCCGGGCTTCGGCCCTGTCAAGCCGAAAGGCGGACCCGCCCCGGCCCTTTCAGACGCCAATGTCACAATCCGCAGGGGGGAAGATGATATCGGACAAGAGCCGGCCCGGCCCCCGCGAAACCGGTTGTGAAGCGGTCCGCCTCTCGGTATAATCAGCTCTGCATGCACCGCGAGCTGATTCTGGGTATGTATCGAGCGCGTGGCTCCGCGCACCGCCGTCGGTTTGGGATCGCTGTGTGAGGGGACGCGCGACTGTCGGGACTGACATCGGGCCAGCGATCGAACCTCGTCCACCCACTCCTCAAGCTGGCTCTCGGGCATCTCAACTCGGGAGGTCGTCCTTTGAAGAAATCGCTCATGATGGCAAGCATCGCCGCCGCCGCTCTCGCCCTGGGAGCCCCTGCCGTCTTCGCCCAGGGGAACATCATCATCCACTTCTCGGGCTACGGCTACGAGACGGG
>VGXI01000229.1 GCA_016873475.1 bacterium
AGGCGAACCACTCAGTATCGCATCAACCCGGCTATCAAGGCCAAGTGGAAGAAGGCGTAGGCATGGACTGGCTTGCCCGTGCGCGGAGGGAGATCCCGGAATGCACCCGGGGGCATACTGCCGTTACTGCCGTTGGAGGCATTTCGGCAGTATCGGCAGTGCGCCCTGGCGTCCCGTGCCCCGAGGCCGAGCCTTCCTTCGGCAGTACTGGCAGTGCCGCAAGGGCTGGGCCGCCGGACGCGGAGTGCCTGCGCGAGGAGTTCGAGGAACGAGCGGCGATTCTGGAGTTCGATGGCGGTCTCAACCGGGCCGAAGCAGAACGCCTGGCTTGGGAGCTGGTCTTGACTCGCCACACCGTGCATTGAGGTCAGGAACATGGCATTGAAGCTGAGCGGCTACATCAAGGGCCCCGTCGAACACCGCCGGACGGAGTCGGACTACATGGGCACCCTCCTCGAGACGGTGACTCTCGAGGACTGGCGAGAGGTCGTGGAGGCGGCGTTGACCGCCGCGAAGGCGGGGGACGCGAGTGCGCGGACCTGGCTGACGCAGTACCTGGTGGGGAAGTCGCGCACCGTGGCGCCTGCGCCACTGACTGTCGTAGCGCACCATCTCTCTGGGCGCGACCAACTCGTGGAAGAGCTGGCGAAGCCGTTCATCGATGCCGCGCTCTACCCGATGCTGACCGAAAACGATGAGTTCAAGGAACGCGTCAGGGCGCTGGTCGCGGCCGAGCTTCGGGAAGCTGAGGACCGGGAGCGTCGGCGGGCGAAAGCCAAGGCGACCCGGGCCAAGAAGCACGACTCAGAGGCCCAGCAGGTGCCGAAAGAGGCAAGTTAGCCAATTGATTTCGGGAGAATCCGATGGGTGGACCAGGAAGCGGCCGAGGCTGGCGCTGCGACTCGAAGCCGACAACGGACGAGTATCTGAGCTTGGATGTCAGGGTCCTCGCCCGGAAGGGGATGCTTCGACCGGGGGCTTTCGGGGTGTGGCAATGGAAGCGCGGCGAGCAGTCCAGGGGGTCCATTTCGACCCGAGCCGAGCCAGGCAGGGTGCTCCTGATCTATCGCCACCGGCAAGAGGGCGGCGACTGGAAAGACGAGTCGTACCCCGTGTTCATCGAGCGCACACCGTGCCACTTCGGGGGCAGCCGTCCCTGGTTCGTCTGCCCGGCGGCAGGCTGCGGGCGACGGGTGGCGATCCTATACGGCGGTGGCGTTTTCGCCTGCCGACGGTGCCACAAGCTCGCCTACGGCAGCACCCGGGAGGACGAAGGCGACCGGGCAGTGAGGGCTGCCAACCGCCTTCGCAGGCGGCTTGGCTGGAAGCCGGGAATTCTCAATGAGCCCGGCGACAAGCCGAAGTGGATGCGCTGGGAGACATTCGAGCGAGAGGCTGCACAGCATGATCGGTTGGTCGAGGAGTCCCTGCGCGTTATGGCACGAAGGCTCGGGTTGCTCACTCGGTTCTTCCCGAAGTAAGGGGTGCTGCCCCTGGTCTGCCCGCGCTGCAGCGGCGCTATGCGAATCCTCGCCTTCGTGACGGAAGCGGCCACGGTGCGGCGCATCCTCGACCACATGGGGAAAGGTATCACACCGGCGCCGCTGTCGCCCTCGCAGGCGCCGCCGTGCGCGGATTTCGCGTGGGAGGGAGGCGGCGAGGCCGACATCGATCAGCGCACGGCCTTCGAGAACGAGCCCGGGTGAGTAGCGCGCTCTGCGAACGGGGACGGAGTCTGTGCGCGGCGAGCGCCTGAGAGTGCTGCGGGCGCCGGCTGCAGGACAGCTCCGACGCTGATGCGCCCGGCACCCGACATCCGCCGTGATGCCTGACGCCGCCGGGTGACAGCTGCGGGTTCAAACCGGCGCTCGCGTTGACAGGCGCTAGAGCCCGGCGCATACTCAAAGCAGATCGCGGAATCGGGAAGAGGTCTACTGGGCGGCGGGCAGCCGCGGAAGGGGCCTTGAACACCTATCCGTCAGCAGTTGAGCCCGCGGAGGTCCCAGGGCGCTTCTCCGTCACCGTCGAAAGCTACGCGCCTCGTGGCAGTATCTGCGCCGCAATATGAGGTCCAAGAGCAGATTGCGGTCTCAGGGGCTTCATGGTACTCCTTTCAATCGTCTCAGCAAGTTGAAGGCTGTCGGACCACCGGGTTCGCACACCGCTTCCAGGGCTATGGCCTTTCCTCGGCGGAAGCCAGCAGGAGAGCAGTGGGCCGGGGAGCAGCCAATGTCCGTCTGGGCTTCGCTCACACTGGGGGGGAAGAATGGGCGCAGAGGTAATCGGGAGAGTTCGGGGGGGAAAGTCGGGTAACAGCTACGAGGTGAAGTGGAACAAGGGTAGCGGTGATGTCTATGTCGGGTACGCCGGAACCACCAACATCGGCAGGGCATCATCGGCCGGTCAGGCGATGGATCGCGCCGAAGCCTGGGTGCACGACAAGTAGTCGTGGTCGGGTCCCAATGAGGTTGCTGGTGGCATGCATGTAGTCGTTATTGCGATCGCAACCATGGCCCTAGTCGCGACCGCCATCTGGTACATGGTGGGGGGAAGGTTACGGCGTTGGTCCGGTCCAAACTTCCTCGATCCAACTGGGCGGCGCGATGAGCGCCAGAGGAGGCGCGGAGCTGCCATCATCGAGGCCGCCGTGCTGCTTACGCTCTATCCCTTCCTAACGCGCACCATCGGTCTAGACGGGCAGCTCGCCATCGCCGTCCTAGGCGCTCTCTGCGTAGGTCTCTTCCTCATGCCAGGCCTCACCAGAGTCGGCGTGGGACTCCTGACCGGGATCATTGCCTTCATCACCGTCCCGTGGGGAGCGATCGCCTATGGGCCCGCAGCGCTTCTCATGATCACTGTGTATCTCATCGCCGCCTCATTGTTCGCACCCGACCGGTGAGCCCACCTCACCTGCCGCGATATGCCACACGGCCTCAAGGCAGGTGGGGCGACAAGGTACCCAAGTTGCTCGGATAGGCGTCACATAATCGCCCGCGACACCTCTCACAATCGCAGGCCCAAGGGGCCTCGAAATGGCCAACTCCTTCGTTCAAGCGGCAAGATCTCAGACTCTGCACGTGTAGACGCTATAAGGAGGTGCTCTTTCAAGACCTTGCCCGATGAGTTGAAAGCTGCACTAGTACAGCTGATCCAGCAAGCTGGTCTGGTCGAACAAGAAGCCCGCGGCCTTGCGGTGCTGAAGCTGATGAGAGCTGTCTCGTCAGCCTGGCAAGCCCAGCCAAGCTTTCCGATTGTCGCTGCCGGCGTAGACTTGGACAAGTCGTCCGGTATCATCTTCCAAGTGATCGTTGCTGGGCATCCGGACACTATCCGGATGGAAAGATGTGACATCATCAATCTGGCCAGCCAAGCTGGCGGCAACCCCCAAGTCAATTAGAAAGGGGGCCTTGCTTCTTGGTTAGTTCATCTTCCCGCCTTCGTCGAGCGCAGCTTCCGCAAGTACCTCGAGTGCGGCGTTCTCGCCCACGGCCTCGCCCATGTTTGCTGCGGCCGTTGCGGGCATGACTTTCTGCTGGCCTTCTCTTGCCGCACGCGGGGCCTGTGCCCGAGCTGCGACATGCGTCGGATGGTCGAGACCGCGGCGCCCCCGATTGGTCAGGTGCTGCCGCGGGTGTCGATTCGGTACTAGGTGCGCTGGCTTACTCGCCACCGGCCCGAGACGCTGAGCTCTGCGCTCGGCATCTTTGTCCGGGCGGCCAAGCCAGTTGTTCGCCGGGCTAGCCCCGAGGCGCCGGCCGGGACCCGCTTCGGGGCGGTGGCCTTCGTCCATCACTTCGGCGCCGCGTTGAACGACCACACCCACTTCCACTGCCTGATCACCGATGGCCGCTTCGCGGCCACGCCCGTGGGCGAGGCGATCTTCTACGAGGCCGGTCCAGTGGACATCGGTTGGGTGCAAGCGCAGGTGCGCCGCCGTGTGCTGGCCTGGCTGGTTCGCCACGATTATATGAAAGCGCAGGCTGCGGTCGGCATGCTCGCCTGGCGGCACAGCGGTGGCTTTTCAGTGGATGCTTCGGTGCGGCTCGCTGCCTGGAATCGCCAGGGCCTGGAGCGCCTGGCGCGCTACTGCGCGCGACCGAGCTTCAGCAGCGCGCGCCTGGATCGCCTGAGTGCCGATACGGTGGCCTACCGGCTGACAAAGCCTCTAGCCGATGGCCGCACCTGTCTCTACCTCAAGCCGCTCACGCTGCTAGCCCGCCTGGCGGCGCTGATCCCGCCGCCCAGGCAGCATCGCACGCGCTACTACGGTGCACTGGCTCCACACGCGCGCCTGCGCTCGGCGGTGATCGCGACAGCGGGCCCGAGCGAAGCGCTGGCCTTCCAGCTGCGCCAGGCCGCGGCGCGCATGGAGCTGGCTAGCAAAGACGACCCGCCAGCGCCGGCGCTGCCGCCACCCCGCATACGCAGCGCTACGCCTGGGCCATGCTGCTGGCGCGGATCTACGAGGCGCTGCTCCTGGTCTGCCCGCGCTGCAGCGGCGCCATGCGAATCCTCGCTTTCGTGACGGAGGCGACCGCAGTGCGGCGCATCCTCGAGCACAT
>VGXI01000230.1 GCA_016873475.1 bacterium
GCCGGCGAGCTTGCGGGTCTGCACATGCAAGTTGCCGTCTGCCAGGCCGGTGCGCTGCTTGAGATCCGTGAAGGCCACCGGCTCGCCGGTGATGAGCGCGGCGACGATGCCCATCCGGGCGGCCGAGCTGAGCGTTTCGTCGAAGTCCGGCAAGGGCGCTGCTCCCCTCTCAGCTTCACGATCGAAAGTCTGCTCCGATCATCGACAGCCGTCAAGACTTTCTTGACGCCTTTTCCCCCCGGAGCTTCAATGCGTGAAGTAATGCCCGCTCTCGGCGCCCCCACTTGCGGCAGCGCCGCGCGCGCGGCATCTCTCCCTGGCCCGGCCCGGCCGGCCCCACGCGGAGGCAAGCCCGAATGTCGATGAAGCGCATCCTGATCGGCCTTGGCGGCCTGATCGTCCTGCTCCTGATCGCCGCTCCCCTCGTCATCAAGGCGATGTTCCCCGAGCCCAAGCTGCGGGCGCTGGTGCTGCCCAAGGCCGAGGCGGCGCTGGGCCGCTCGGTGGACTGCGGGCGCATCGGCCTGGGGCTCGGGCTGCGCGGCCTCACGCTGGAGCTGGAGCACCTGGAGCTGGGCGCCGACTCCACGGGCTACGGACTGCGAAAGCTCGACTTGCCGCGCCTGGAGGCCCGGCTCGCGCTGCTGCCGCTCCTGAAGCGCGAGGTCGCGATCAAGACGCTCACCTTCGTCGAGCCGGGCGCCGAGCTGCGCCTGCCGCCGCCGGGCAGCGCCACGCGGGCGGCCAAGGCCGCGGCGGGCGAGGCGGCCGCGACGGCCGCCGTCGCCGTGGCCGCGCCCGACCTGCGCCTGGAGCGCGCGCGGGTGCACCTCGTCCGCGAGGGCAAGCAGCCCCTGGACATCGCGGCGCTGATCGAGTCGGGCCGCTTCGCCTCCACCCTGATGCCGGGCGGCGATCTCACGCTGGCCGGCAAGCTCGAGCGCGCCGCGCTCAGCGGCAAGCTCGCCGACGGGCGCGCGCTCGCCGGCCAGGCCGACCTCGAGCTCGACCTCGCCGTCACGGGCGGCCGGCTGGACCTGAAGCGCGCGGCGCTCGCACTGAGCGAGCTGGTGCTCGGCACCGAGCGCGACACGCTGCAAATGCGCGTGGCCAGCCTGCGCGCCGAGGGCAAGGGCGCGGCGCCCCTGTCCGCTTTCAAGGCGACGCCCCCCAGGCTCAAGGACCCCGGCCTCGACTTCGGCGGCACGCTGCGCGCCGAGAACATCGCGCTCACGCAGCGCGTGCCGGCGCCGCTCACGGTGACGATCCCCAGCGCCGAAGGCCCCTGGGCCCTCGGCGCCGCCACCCAGGGCGCCTTTGCCCTGAATGGCATCGCGATCGCGGCCGGCGCACTCGACATGAAGCCGCCAACAGGCGGGAGTCTCACGGGCGAGCTGCCGGCGGGGCGCCTCGATCTCAGCCTCCTGCCCGGGCCGACGAGCACGGAAGTCCCGCGCCTCGCGCTCGAGCTGGCGGGCTACTCGCTCACGAGCCAGCCCGCGGCCGGCCCGCCGGTGGCGATTCGCGGCGAGGGCGCGTCGCTCTCAGGCACGGCCTCGATCCCTGCGCAGCGCGGGCTCCCGCCCCGCGCCGAGCTCGAGATCGCGGTGAAGCCGATCAGCGTCGAGGGCGAAGCGCTGGCCAAGCCCCTGCGCATCGAGAACACGCGCCTCGCGGGTCCGCTCGAGGCGCTGGCCCTGAAGAGCCTGCGCCTGACGGCCGGCGGCTCGACGATCGCGGCGAGCGGCGTCATCAAGGGCGCGCCCAAGGCGCCGCACTTCGACTTGCAGGCGCAGAGCGCGCAGATCGACGTCGCCGACTTCGTGGTGCCGGCGAAGGAGAAGCCGGCTGCGGCCGGCGGCGCCGCGGGCGCAGCGAGCGCACCGCCCGTGCTGATCCCGATGCCGGGGCGGCTAAGCTTTCGCATCGACCGGCTCGTCACGCCGGCCACGCCCGTGACCGCGATCACGGGCCGCCTGGAGGCCGCGGCCACGGGCCTGCGCGTGGAGGACGTCAAGGGCGCGCTCGCCGGCGGCAGCCTGGCCGGCAACTACGCGATGACGCCGCGCGCCGACGGCGCCTTCGACTGCAAGGGCGCCTTCAGCGTGACGCGCGTCCAGGCGCCGGCCTTCCTCGCCGCGCTGACCCCGATCAAGCGCGGCATCGAGGGCAGCCTGACCAGCCAGAGCGACTTCAGCTTCACTTTGAAGCCCGGCGAGAAGCCGCAGGGCCTGGCGATGAAGGCGGGCGTCGACCTCGCCGACGGCGCGCTCGTGAACCTCGCGCTGCTCAAGAGCCTCGCCCAGCTCGCCGGCCTGCCGAGCAAGGACCGCTACGGCATCGGCCAGCTCAAGCACCAGTTCGAGCTGCGCGCGGACCGCGTGCTCGCGCGCGACCTGCGCCTGCCCTTCGAGGACGGCTGGATCACGGCCACGGGCTCGGCGGGCCTGGACGGCACGCTCGACTTCACCGGCCGCTGGGAGCTGGGCGCGAGCACGCTCGCGCGGCTGGGCGCCGGCTCGACGCTGGCCGTCCTCAAGAACGCGAAGGGCAAGGTCGAGCTGGGCTTCCTCGTCAAGGGGAGCGCCAAGGAGCCCGCGATCACGCTCGACACGAAGTCGCTCGAGGCGCAGCTCTCCGCGCAGGCCAAGCAGCAGCTTCAGGAGAAGGGCAGCGACCTGCTGAAGAAGGGGCTGGACGCGCTGAAGAAGAAGTAGGCGTTGGCCCGGGGGCAGCGCGGATCAGTACAGCGACTTGATCTGGCCCCAGCTCTTGTCGGCCGCGACCGAGGTTTCGCAGCCCTCGCCGTGGTTGCCGATGAGCACGCCGCAGGCGTTGTTGGCCGGCAGACAAGGTGAGGAGTTCATCAGGAGGAGGCTGTCGGCCGCCGCGGCGCCGCAGAACCGGGGATCGCTGGAGATGTTGCCGTTCGTGCCCGTGGGATCGGGGATCGCCCAGTAGTTGCCGGCCGGGTTGTTCCAGACGTCGGAGCAGGTGATGGAAACCTCCGCCGGGTCGGTCACCCCTACGCCTCCCCCCACCACCGAGTTCACGACCACCGTGCGATCCATGTAGAAGGGCGACCAGATCGCGCTCTGCACCGTTGCGCCGAGACCCGGAACATCGAGGCTGTTGTCCGCGAAGGTACAGCCCGTGATGTGCAGCTCTGCACTCCCGTACGCGAAAACCGCGGCACCGCTCGTATTGGCGCTGTTGCCAACGAAGTCGCAGTTCTCGATGTCCATGCGATCGCCGGCCTGGCCGTAATTACCGATGAAGTAGACTGCCCCCCCATCGTCTTCCGCGCGGTTTCCCCGGAATACGCAGTTGCGAATCACCACGGGCTCGTCCGCATAGGCATGGAGGCCACCGCCCCAGCTCGTGGCGGTGTTCCCCTCGAATACAAGGTCTTCGAGAAGAGCGCCGCCGTGGTTGATGTCGATCGCCCCTCCCCACACCGCTCGGTTCCCAGTGAAACGAGAGCTCCTGATGCTGCCTTTACTGCGATATGTACGAACGCCTGCTCCATCGCCGCTGGTTCTATTATCACTGAAACTGGAACCTTCGATTGCGAAGGCGCTCCATGTGATCACCAAGGCGTTCCCCGCACAATTGCGAAAGGTCGACGCACGACACAACAACTCGCCATGTGAGAATTCCAGTCCCCGCCCGTTGCCAGGATTGTGCTCAAAGATCATATCTTCCAGTTCAAGACAACTGCTGTGACAGTCAAGCGCAGCCAGGACTGAGGGGGCGCCATCGAAGGCGGTGATCGTCAGTCCAAGAATCTCCATGGGCGCACTTGGGGACCCCACTCCGTCGAGCGTGAGCCAGAAACCGGTGTAGTCGCAGTGGAAGACGGTCTCGCTTGCGCCGGCGCTCGATAGCACCGTGAAGGCAGGGCCGCTATGAACCACGTTGCGGTGCTGTGGCTGGATGTAGAGCCCCGGGGCGACGAGGAGGGTATCCCCGGCCGCGCAGCTATCGAAGGCCTCCTGGAGCGAGACGAAGCTGCCAGGGTACTCGCGCGTCGTGGCGCTCGCGGTGCCAGCCACTCCACCGATAGCAAGCGCGGCGAGCAGGCAAACGTAAAATCCTGCGCGTGCGGCGGTCAAGGGGATTGCGTTTCCGCGCTGAATCGAAACATCACGCCATCCCCCAGCTCTGCGAAGCCATACGGTTCGACGTTGTTCAGGCTGAGGCGACCGATGATGATCGGAACGCTCGTCATGCCCAAGGCCAGGCAGCGATCGAGAATCCGAGTAAGGTCGATGCTGATCTCCATGCACGCTTCCTCACTCGCTGCCACTTCAGTACAGCGACTTGATCTGGCCCCAGCTCTTGTCGGCCGCGACCGAGGTTTCGCAGCCCTCGCCGCGGTTGCCGATGAGCACGCCGCAGGCGTTGTTGGCCGGCAGACAAGGTGAGGAGTTCATCAGGAGAAGGCTGTCGGCCGCCGCGGCGCCGCAGAACCGGGGATCGCTGGAGATGTTGCCGTTCGTGCCCGTGGGATCGGGGATCGCCCAGTAGTTGCCGGCCGGGTTGTTCCAGACGTCGGAGC
>VGXI01000231.1 GCA_016873475.1 bacterium
GGGTGACCGAGCGCATTCGCGCCGACGCCGTCTACCTCGTCCACGGCTACGGGCGGCAAGCCAGGGAGCTCAGCTTCGCCTACGGGCGCGGCATCGACAGCGCGGAGCTCTGCACGCGCTACGTCACGGATCCGATCATGGGCGGCACCGGCATGAACGTCAACTTCGTCACCTTCCTGCGCGAGGCAGGCGATGCCGGCGGCGGCGAGCACGCGGCGGCCGCCGCCGCGGACCAGGAGGTGCCGGCATGAAGGGTCCCCGCTACGCGCTGGCCGTGGACACCCGCACCTGCGTCGGCTGCGCGGCCTGCGTGATCGGCTGCAAAGAGGAGAACGCCGTGCCGCTCGGCACCACGCGCGACTGGATCGTCACCGAGACGAGCGGCGTGTACCCGGCCCTCGCCACCCAGTTCCGCTCGGAGCGCTGCAACCACTGCGCCGACGCCCCCTGCGTGCGCGCCTGCCCGACGGGCAGCTCGCACTACGGGCCGGGCGGCACGGTGCAGGTCAATCCTGCCAAGTGCTCGGGCTGCAAGGCCTGCATCACGGCCTGCCCCTACGGCGCGCGCTATGTGGATCCCCGTACGCACACGGTCGACAAGTGCAGCTTCTGCCTGCACCGGCTGGCGAGCGGCAAGAGGACCACCAGCTGCCAGGAGATCTGCCCGACGGCGAGCATTCTCTTCGGCGACCTCAGCGACCCCGAGAGCGAGATCAGCCGCGCGCTCGCGCGCCGGACCTGGACCGTGCTCCTGCCGGACGCCGGCACCGAGCCGCAGCACTACTTCCTGAAGTGAGGCCCGCGATGGAGATCACGACGACGCGGCAGAACCCGCTCATCGACCCGAGCCTGCACGTCTGGCACGGGGAGGTCGCGGCCTACCTCTTCCTCGGCGGCCTCGTCGCCGGGCTGATGATCCTGCTCGGCGCCTATCGCCTCTGGAAACCGGAGCGCCCGCGCTCGCAGGCCCTCGCCCGCCTGCCCTGGCTGGTGCCCGTCCTGCTCTCGGTCGGCATGCTGTTCCTGTGGCTGGATCTGGCGAACCGCCTGAACGCCTTCCGCTTCTACCTCATCCTGCGCCCCGAGACGCCGATGTCCTGGGGCGCCTGGATCCTGCTCGCCGTCTACCCGGTGTCGCTGGCCTTCGCCTGGAACGAGAGCCCGGCTGCCTGGCGCCGCCGAGCGCTGGCTCGCTGGCCACGCCTCGCGGCCCTCGCGCGCTGTAGCGAGGCCCGGCAGCGCCCCCTCGCCTTCGCGACGATGAACCTCGGCATCCTGCTCGCGGTCTACACGGGCATCCTGCTGGGCGCCTTCGCCGCGCGGCCGCTGTGGAACTCGCCGCTGCTGGGCCCGCTCTTCCTGGCTTCGGGGCTCTCGAGCGGGGCGGCCTTCATCCTCCTCTTCGGTCTCGAGGACGAGGAGCGGCGCCTGGCCAGCATCGTCGACATGGGCGTGATCGGCGCCGAGCTCGGCCTGATCGCGCTCTGGCTGCTCGGCCTCGCCGTGGGCGGCCTCGCGGCCCAGTCCGCGGCGCGCCTCTTCTTCGGCGGCCCCTACACGGCCGCCTTCTGGACCCTCGTGGTCGCGCTGGGCCTCGTCATCCCCTTCATCGGCGAGGCGATCGAGTACAAGCGCCGCGCCACGCCGGGGCGGGCCACCGCCCTGTTCGTGCTCGCCGGCGGTTTCGCCCTGCGCTGGATCGTGGTCTTCGCCGGCCAGGCGGCCGGCTGGGTCGGCCAGGTCGCCGGCAAGTAAAGGAGCCAGGCAATGCACGCGAAGAACTACTGGAACCCCTACCTGGCCGGACTGCTCCTGGGCCTCACCCTGCTCGCGACCTTCCTCGTCGCCGGCCAGGGCCTGGGCGCGAGCGCCTTTCCCAAGCGCGTCATCGCGCTGGCCGCGCACGAGACCGCGCCCGCCTGGACCGAGCGCAACCCGGCCCTCGGCCGCTACGTCGCCGGCGGCGCCAATCCGCTGCACGACTGGCTGGTGATCGAGGTGATCGGCGTGCTGCTCGGCGGCTTCTTCGGCGCGCTCAGCGCGGGACGCCTGAAGCGCACCGTCGAGCGCGGCCCCCACATCGGCGTCCGCGGCCGGCTCTTCTTCGCCTTCGCCGGCGGCGCCGTGATGGGCGTGGGCGCCGGCATCGCGCGCGGCTGCGCCTCGGGACAGGCCCTGTCCGGCGGCGGCAGCCTCGCCACCGGCAGCTGGGCCTTCATGATGCTCTTCTTCGCCGGCGCCTACGCGACGGCCACCTTCGTCAGGAGGCAGTGGCTATGATCTGCCCGACCGCGGCCCAGGGCTTCTACGGCAATGAGATCGGCCTGCTGACGGCCCTCGTCCTCGGCTTCTTCTTCGGGCTGGCCCTGGAGCGCGCCGGCTTCGGCAACGCGCGCAAGCTGGCCGCGCAGTTCTACGGCTACGACATGACCGTCTTCAAGGTGATGTTCACGGCCGTGGTGGTCGCGATGGTCGGCCTCTACGCGGCCGTCGCCTTCGGCTTCATGGACCTCGAGCTGCTCTACATCAACCCGACCTTCCTCTGGGGCCAGGTGGTGGGCGGCTTCGTCGTGGGCGTGGGCTTCGCGCTCGGGGGCCTCTGCCCGGGCACCTCCGTGGTCGCCCTCGCCTCGGGCCGCCTGGACGGTCTCGTCTCGGTGGCCGGCATCTTCTTCGGGACCTTCCTCTTCTCGCTGGGCATGGACTGGCTGCCGCCCCTGCGCGCGCTCTACACGGCCGGCGCCCAGGGCCGTTCGCTGCTGCCCGCGCTCGTCGGCCTGCCCGCGCCCTGGCTGACCCTGATCATCGTCGCCGTGGCGACGGTCGCCTTCGTCGGCGCCGAGGCGCTGGAGAAGAAGCTCGCCCCGCGCTTCAAGCCGGTCGAGCTCACGCCCACCGGCGGCCGCCGGGTCAAGTTCGCGCTGATGGGCGCGCTCGCCGTCGTCGCGATCGCCGCCGGACTCGCGCCTGCCCCACAGCCCCTGCCGCTCGCCGCGCCCAGGCTGGCAGCCGCGCTCGAGCCCGCGGCGCTGGCCGACGCGCTCATCGCTGGGTCGGCCGGCGCACCCGGCCTCACCCTGCTCGATCTGCGCGACGAGGCGGCGAGGGCCGCGCTCGCGATCCCCGGCGCGCAAGCGGCAACGCTGACGGCGGAGCCGCCCGCCGCGCTCGCGGCGGCAGCCGCCGGCAGCACCGTGCTGCTCGTCACGGGCGGCGACGAGGCACCCGCGCTGCCGACCGCCTGGCCGGCGAGCCTCGTCTACCGGACCCTGCGCGGCGGCGCCCTCGCCTGGCAGGCCGAGGTGCTGACGCCGCAGGCGGGTGTGCTCGGGCCCGGAGCCGAACGGCAACGCCAGCTCGCCGCCTACTTCAGCGGTGCCGAGGCGGCGGCCCCGGCCGCGGCCGCGCCGCCGCCCGCCCCAAGCACCAGCGGGGGCAAGGTGAAGAAGCCCGGCGGCGGCTGCTAGCGGCGGCGCTTGCGCCGGCCCCGACGGACCGCTAGCCTGGGGGCATGCCGGTTCGTCCATCGCCCGAGCTCTTCGCCGCAATCCTTTGCGGCGGTTCGAGTCGCCGCATGGGGCGCGACAAGGCGCTGCTGCCTCACCCGGCCGGCGGCACGCTCCTCGCGCACGCTGTCGCACTTGCGCTGGGCCGCGCCGCGCGGGTTGTGCTGCTCAGCGGCGACGGCCGGCGCTACCCCGAACTCGGGCTGCCGGAGCTGGCCGATGCGGCCGCCGGTGCGGGACCGCTGGGCGGCCTCGTCGCCGGCCTGCGCGCGGCGGCGGGCGCTCCCCTTCTCCTCCTGCCCGTGGATCTGCCCTACCTCGATCCGGCGGCCCTCGAGGCGCTGATCGCCGCGCATGCGCGGGGCGGGGCGCCGCTCACCGTGGCGAGCGAAGCCGGCCGTCTCTCGCCCCTGCCCTCGATCTGGGAGCCCGCCTGCCGCGCCGCCGCCGAGGCCGCCCTCGCGGCGGGTCGCCTGGCCCTGCATGGCCTCGCTGCGGAGGTGCCGCACCAGGCAGTCGCACTGCCCACGGTCGCCTTGCGCAATTGGAATGCGCCCGCGGACCTGCGCGACGGAACCGCCTAAGTGAAGCGACCCTCGTAGAGCCTCACGATGGCGGCGATGAATGAGTCGAAGTGGAGTGGATCGCCAACTTGGGGCGCTGGCAGCTTCGTAAGGTACGCGGCTGTGCTTCCCGGTGTATTCTCATAGTCGACTGCGATCAGGCAGCTCGCATCCAGTCCAGAGGTACCAGCTCCGGTCCGACGAGAGACAGCGCGCATCTGGGTCATGCAGTGATCGACTAGAGCCCGTGGTTCGTGGTGCTCTGTGATCTCAGTTCGCAAGGGTGACCGGAAGCGGCTGGCCGAGTTGACCAGGAGAAGCCCCCCAGCAATCGTAGCATCGTCATAGCGATGTACATGATCGTGGTGTGCTTCAAAATCACGCTTCCTGTTCTTCACTGCTTTGTGATGCTCGGTCATCACTGCCTTATTCTCGACTGCAACTTGGATTCTCGCGGGATTCGTTCGCCAGATTGGGGG
>VGXI01000232.1 GCA_016873475.1 bacterium
TGAGTGGAGCGGTCTGGGCGGGATCTTCATGGCCAGCTACACGATCGAGGACCGCTGCGGGATCGGCTGCACGCGCGTCCTCTTGCTGTTGGACGATGCGCTCCAGAACGAGGCGAGCAATCAGACGACCGGGGCCCGCGAAGACGTCTGGCTGTTCGGCGAGAACAGCAACCGCCTGATCATCGCCTCCTGCAACGCGACGATCCTCGAGATCACGATCTGGCTGCTCGGCGATGCGGTGGGCGAGACGAGCTGGAGCGCCATCCGGGCGCTCTACGACTAGCCCTTGACCAGTGTCCGATACCGATTCCGCCGGTTCTCGAAGAGCCGATCGCCCAGCTCCTTCTGGCGCCAGGCCTCGTAGCTGGAGAAGTTGCCCTCCCAGAAGCGCACACGGCTCTCGCCCTCGAAGACCAGCGTGTGCGTGCAGACGCGGTCGAGGAAGAAACGGTCGTGGCTGATCGCCAGCACGCAGCCGCTGAACTCGAGGATGGCCTCCTCCAAGAGGCGCAGCGTGTTCACGTCCAGGTCGTTGGTCGGCTCGTCGAGCAGGATGAGATTGCCACCCGCCTTGAGCAGCTTGGCCAGGTGGCAGCGGTTCCGCTCGCCGCCCGAGAACTCGCTCGTGCGTTTCTGCTGCGCGGCGCCCTTGAAGCCGAACTGGGCAAGGTACTTGCGGACGGGGATCTTCTGGCTGCCGATGACGATGTCATCGACGCCCTCCCCCACGTCCTCGATCAAAGTGCGGTCGGTCGCCAGCAGGCTGCGCTCCTGGTCGCCGTGGACGAGCTTCACCGCCGCGCCCAGCGCCACCGTGCCTACCTGCGGCGCCAGCTCGCCCGCGATCAGCTTGAAGAGGCTCGACTTGCCGGCGCCGTTGGGACCGACCAGCCCGATCACCGCGCCGCGCGGCACGCTGAAGCTGAGCGCTTCGAAGAGCGGCCGGCCCTCGTAGCCGAAGGCGACGTCCTTGAAGTCCAGCACCTGCCCGCCCAGCTCCGGCCCCGGCGCGATGCGGATCGCCGCCTCCGCCTCGCCGCGCTGCGCCTGCCGCTCGCGGGCAAGGAGCTGCTCGTACTCGCGCAGGCGCACCTGGGTCTGCGCGCTGCGGTCGCCGCGGCTCATGCGGATCCAGTCCAGCTCGCGGCGCAGCGCGCGCCCGCGCTGCGACTCCCCCTTCTCGCCCGCGGCGAGCTTGGCCAGCTTCTGCTCCAGCCAGGAGCTGTAGTTGCCCTGCCAGGGGATGCCGTGGCCGCCCTCGAGCTCCAGGATCCAGCCGGTGACATTGTCGAGGAAGTAGCGGTCGTGCGTGACCACGATCACCGTGCCCGGGTAGACGCGCAGCTGCTCCTCGAGCCAGTTGACGGTCTCGGCGTCGAGGTGGTTGGTCGGCTCGTCGAGGAGCAGCAGGTCCGGCTGCTCGAGCAGGATCTTGCAGAGGGCCACGCGGCGCCGCTCGCCGCCCGAGAGCGTGCCCACCTTGCGCTCGTCCGGCGGCAGACAGAGGGCGTCGCTGGCCACGGCCAGCTTCTGGTCCAGGTTCCAGCCGTCCACCGCATCGATGCGATCTTGAAGGGCGCTCATGCGGTCCATGGCCTTGGTCATCGCGGCGTCGTCGAGCGCCTCGCCCATGCTGGCGGCAACGGCGTCGTACTCGGCGAGCAGGGCCTTGATCGCGCCGAAGGCCGACTCGATCGTCTCGCGCACGGTGAGCGCGTCGTCGAGCAGGGGCTCCTGGGCGACCATCCCCGCGCGGAAGCCGGGCGTGAGCTGCGCCGTGCCCTGGAAGGCGGGCTCCACGCCCGCCATGATGCGCAGCACGCTGCTCTTGCCGGCGCCGTTCTCGCCGACGATGCCGATCTTGGCGCCGGGGAAGAAGCTGAGGTTGATGTCCTTCAGCACCTGCTTCGGCCCATAGGCCAGGCTGACCCCGTACATGTGGAAGATGAACTTCTCGGCCACGCGCCGGACCTCCAGCGAAAAGGATAGGGCGCGCCGCGGCGGCGCAGGGGGACGGCCGGCGGCTGGCTAGTGCCCGCCGCCCTGGCCGGACAGCTCCTTGACGATCTCGCCGACGACGGCCTTGGCGTCGCCGAAGATCATCAGCGTGTTGTCGGCGAAGTAGAGCTCGTTCTCGATGCCGGCGAAGCCCGGGTTCATCGTGCGCTTGATCGCCATCACGGTCTTCGCCTTGTCGGCGTCGATGATCGGCATGCCGAAGATCGGGCTCGACTTGTCGTGGCGCGCGGCGGGGTTCACCACGTCGTTGGCGCCGACCACGAAGCAGACGTCGCACTGCGGCATCTCGGGGTTGATGTCGTCCATCTCGACGAGCTTGTCGTAGGGAATCTCCGCCTCGGCGAGCAGCACGTTCATGTGGCCCGGCATGCGGCCGGCCACCGGGTGCACGGCGAAGCGCACGTCGACGCCGCGCTTCGTGAGCTGCTCGTAGAGGTCGCGCACGCGGTGCTGCGCCTGGGCGACGGCCATGCCGTAGCCGGGCACGACGACCACGCTCGACGCGCTCTCGAGGATCTGGCTGGCCTCCTCGGGGCTGGCGCTCTTGGCGGTCTTTCGCTCGCCGCCGGCGGCGGCGGCCTGGATCTGGCCGAAGGCGCCGAAGAGCACGTTCGCGAAGGAGCGGTTCATCGCCCGGCACATGATGATCGACAGGATGAGGCCCGAAGCGCCGTCCAGCGCGCCCGCCGTGATCAGGAGCTTGTTCTCGAGCACGAAGCCCATCGCCACCGCCGCGAGGCCGGCGTAGGAGTTGAGAATCGAGATCACCGTCGGCATGTCGGCGCCGCCGATCGGGATGATCAGGAGCACGCCGAAGAGCAGCGAGAGCACGATGATGATCGGAAAGAAAGCAGCGCGGCTGGGGTCCAGGGCGAGCAGGACGCCGAGCACCAGGGCCAGCGCCGCCAGCGAGAGGTTGACCAAGTTCTGGCCGCGGTAGGTGATCGGCCGCGTGGGCACGATCTCCATCAGCTTGCCGGCCGCCATCAAGCTGCCCGTGAAGGTGAGGAAGCCGAGGATGACCTCGACCACGATCGCCGAGGTGCGGAAGGTGGTCAGCTCGCCGGCCGGCAACCAGAGGTAGAACTTGGCGATGCCGACCAGGCCGGCCGCCAGGCCGCCGAAGGCGTGCGAGAGCGCGGTTCGCTGCGGCACCGCCGTGAGCGGCACGCGCGCCAGCGGAATGCCGATGCCGGTGCCCACGGCCAGCGCCACGACGATCCACAGGTAGTTGACGATCTCCGGGTGCAGCAGCGTGCCGATGATGGCGCCCGCCATGGCGATGACGCCGGCGACGACGGCGCGCCGCGCGGTGTCGGGCTTGTTCATCCACTTGAGGGAGAGGACGAACAGGCCGGTCGACACGAGGTAGATGAGCTGGGTGATGGTCTCGATCATGACCGGCCCGGCTCCTTCTTCTTGAACATCTTGAGCATGCGGTTCGTGATCAGGAAGCCGCTGACGATGTTCGTCGTCGAAGCCGCGATCGCCACCGCGCCGAGGATGGTGCTCGTCTTCGTGAGCTCCTCGCCGGTGACGATGATCGAGCCGACGATCGCGATCGCGCTGATCGCATTGGTCAGGGACATCAGCGGCGTGTGCAGGAGCCGCGAGACGTTCCGGATGACCTCGAGTCCGATGAAGGTCGCCAGCATCAGCACGAAGAGCATGGCGACGAAATCGACCTGTCCGCTGTGCAAGTGTCCGCCCCTCCTGAGCCGTTCGCCTGCTTGCGGCGGGAAGTGCCGCGCGCCGTGCGGCGCGCCCCCGCTCGGCCGGCGATTCTAGGGGGCGGCGCCCCCGATGTCCACGGTCAAAGGGCCGCCGCGGGCAGGCAGGGCTTGGCGGGAGCGGCCGCCATCGCTATATTGTCCGGCCTATGGACTGGCTCGGCGATCTCGTCTCCTTCGTGCTGCACGTCGACAAGCACCTGCTCGAGCTGGTGCAGGCCTACGGCGGCTGGGTCTACGGCATCCTCTTCGGGATCGTCTTCATGGAGACGGGCCTCGTCGTGACGCCCTTCCTGCCCGGCGACTCCCTGCTCTTCGCCGCCGGCGCCCTCGCCGGCGCCGGCGCGCTGGAGATCAGGGTCCTGATCCCTTTGCTCATCGCCGCCGCCGTCATCGGCGACAACCTCAACTACGCGATCGGCCGCCATCTCGGCCCGCGCGTCTTCCGGGGCGGCAATCGCTTCTTCAAGCGCGAGCACCTCGACCGCACGCACGCCTTCTACGAGCGGCACGGCGGCAAGACCCTCGTCATCGCCCGCTTCGTGCCCATCGTGCGCACCTTCGCGCCCTTTGTCGCCGGCATCGGCCGCATGCGCTACCTGCGTTTCCTTGCCTTCAGCGGGGGCGGCGGCTGCTTCTGGGTGCTGCTCTTCACCCTGCTCGGCTACTACTTCGGCGGCCTGCCGGTGGTGAAGGAGAACTTCTCGATCGCCGTGCTGGCGATCATCGGCCTCTCGCTGCTGCCGATGGTCATCGAGACCTGGAAGGCCCGCCGCCA
>VGXI01000233.1 GCA_016873475.1 bacterium
TGACCTTGCGCCTCCGACCGCTCGAACTCGCCCGCTTGCAGTCGATGCTGGAGAAGATCCGCAAAGCCGGCGCCGCGACTGGTCGGCACCAGACTCGCGAGGAGCTTCTGCTCGCCGGACTGGACGCTCTCCTCGCCAGCCTGGAGGCCTCGGAGCGCGGCGCCAGGGAGGACTCGGGCGGCCAGTTGCCACGTGGCAACTCCGCTCCGCCCTATCAGGTCGTGATCTACCGCTGCGAGGAGTGCGGCGCCGCGCGCCTTCCCGACGGAAAGCGGCTCGCGCCGGCGGTGGCCGCGCAGGCGGCCTGCGACTGCCGCGAGCAGCGCGACGGCGAACCCAATCGCGCGTCGATCCCACCCGCCTTGCGCCGGCAAGTGCTCGCCCGCGACGGCCATCGCTGCCAGGCGCCCGGCTGCCGCTCCACGCGTTTCTTGGAAGTGCACCACCGCGAGCCGCGCCGGCGAGGAGGTCGCAACAGCGCGGCGAACCTGATCACGCTCTGCGCGGCCTGCCACCGACTGCTGCACGAAGGCGGCGCGGGGCTTGCCGCGGCCCTGCCAGCGGCGGGCATGCAGAACACTGGCTGATCGGCGCCCTCGGCGATGCATTGATCGTCCGCCCAGGTCGGCGGGGAGCCGCCCTGGAGCGGAAGCTGCGCACGCCCCTTCCCGCGATGGCGCATGCGGCCCCATCGCTCCCCATCCTGCCGCCGCGCCTGCCGCGCCTGCGCCAATGCCCCTGCAACAGCCGTGTAGCACGGCACTTGTGGCGCCTAATCGCACGCATCGGCGCTAAAGGCGGCGCCGCCTGCCTGCCGATATAGTGGAGGAACGCGAATCCCGGTTGAGGAGATCGGCCTCCATGCCCGCACACAGTCAAGTGCCCGTGCGTCCGCGCGCCGAGTCCGCGGCGCCCCTGCCCGTCTTTCGCTGGCGCGACAGCCTGCTCGTGCGCATCCCGCTCGTCTTCGCGATCCTGCTCACCGGACTCGCCCTGGCCAGCGCCCTCGTCATCGGCACGATCGGCAAACGCTTGCTCGAGGAGCAGGCGCGCGTGCAGTCGAAGCTGGCAGGCAGCGCGCTCGTCGCCGACTACCAGACGCGCCTGGTCGCCGCGCGGCAGCGCGCGGTCTCGCTCGCCGAGCTCGGCGAGCAGCTCCCGCAAGACGCCGAGCTGCACCTGCGGCTCCTGCCCCGTCTCCTCGATCCTGACGACAGTGAGGAGACGATCGCCGGCGGCGGTTTCTGGCCGGCGCCGCGGGCCTTCGACCCCGCGCGCGAGCGGCGCAGCTTCTGCTGGCGACGCACTGCGGACGGCAAGCTGCAGACCGTGGAGGACTACAACAATCCCGCGGGCACGGGTTACCTGCGCGCGCCTTGGTACGAGCCGGCCGCCCTGCGTCATATCGCCGGGCCTACCTGGTCCTATGCCGCGGGCGCGCTGCCGGGCGCGCAGCCCACGCTCTCCTGCGCCGTGCCCATGCAGCGCGCCGGCAACTTCTATGGCGTGGCCACGGTGGAGATCTGGCTGAACGGCATGGACTGGCTGCTCGACGACGCGGCCGCCACGCTCGAAGGTTACGCGCTCGTCCTCGATCGCGAAGGCAACATCATCACCTGGCCGCGCGGCAGCGCAGCCAGTGCCGCCAGCGCCAAGCTGCAAGCAGGCGCCGGCGCGCACCCCAGTCTCGAATCCCTCGCGCTGCGCAATGCCGGCTTCGGCGCCTACGCCGACGCCTTCGCCGCCGAGGCCGCCGGGCTCGCGCCGCGCGCGGGCCTGCGCGATCCGCGCAGCTTCCACCTCTCAGTGGCCAAGGACCCCCTGCTCGACACGCCGGCCGTGGCGGCCATCCTCCAGGTGCCCGAGACGGGCTGGTGGATCGTCGCCGTGACGCCGCGCAGCGCGGCGATCGCCTCGACGGAGTTCTTCGGCCGCGCGCTCATGCTGTCCACGCTGGGGCTGATCCTGCTCTGCCTGCTCGTGGCCTACCTGCTGCTGCGCTGGATCCTGATCGCGCCGCTCAAGGGCCTCACCCGCCAGCTCCAGGCCTCTTTCGCGAGCCAGGAGATGGCAGTCCTCGAGCTGCCCAGCCCCGACGGCGGCGAGCTGGGCACGCTCGTCTACTGGTTCAATCAGCGCAGCCGCCAGCTCGAGAAGCTGCTGAAGCGCCGCGAGGAGGACCAGGTCGCCCTGCTCGCGGCCAAGCGCAACGCCGAAAGCGCCACCCAGGCCAAGAGCGAGTTCCTTGCGGCGATGAGCCACGAGGTGCGCACGCCGCTGAACAGCATCATCGGCCTCACCGGCCTGCTCGCCGAATCGCAGCTCGACCGCGAGCAGCGCGACTACATCGACACCGTGCGGGCCTCGGCGACGACCATGCTCACCCTGATCAACGACATCCTCGACTTCTCCAAGATCGAGGCCGGCCGCCTCGAACTGGAGGCGATTCCCTTCCAGCCGGCCGCGCTCTGCAGCGAGGTGATGGAGCTGCTCGGCTTCCGCGCCCGCGAGAAGAGCCTGGCCCTGCATCTGCGCAAGGGCACGGGCAGCGACGCCTGCTTCCTCGGCGATCCCGGACGCCTCCGCCAGATCCTGCTCAACCTCGTGGGCAATGCGATCAAGTTCACCGAGCAGGGCGAGGTGGAGCTGCGCTGCCAGGCGACGCCCCTGGCCGGCGGCCAGGGCGAGCTGCGTTTCCTCGTGCGCGACACGGGGCCGGGCATTCCCGCCAGGGCGCAGGCCGGGCTCTTCCAGGCCTTCGCGCAGGGCGAACGCTCAACGGCGCGCCGCTTCGGCGGCACGGGCCTCGGGCTGGCGATCAGCCGCCAGCTCGTCGAGCTGATGGGCGGCGAGATCGGCCTCGAGAGCGTGGAGGGCGAGGGCGCCACCTTCTGGGTGCAGCTGCGCCTGCCGCGCTCGGCGAATCAGCCGCATCCGGCCGCGCCCCAGGAGTCGGAGCCCGTGGGTGACCTGAAACTGGACGCCCGCGTGCTGCTCGTCGAGGACAACCCGCTGAACCAGAAGGTCGCCGTGCTCCAGCTCGAGCGGCTCCACTGCACGGTGGATCTGGCGGCGAACGGGCTCGAGGCGATTGAGGCCTACAAACGGCTGGACTACGACGCCATCCTCATGGACTGCCAGATGCCCGGCATGGACGGCTTCGAGGCGACGCGCATGATCCGCACGCTCGAGGTGCCGGGCCGGCGCACGCCGATCATCGCCCTCACCGCCAACGCGATGCGCGGCGATCGCGACCGCTGCCTGGCCTCCGGCATGGACGACTACCTCGCCAAGCCGGTGGACCGCGGCGCCCTCGCGCGAACGCTCAAGCGCTGGGTGCAGGAGCGTCGCGAGCAGGAGCTGCTGCGCCGCCGTTAGACGGCCGTTGCCCCGCAGGGCGTGCCTGCGCTAGGCTGCGCGCCCATGATCCCCGAACGCCATCGCCTTGGCGAGGATGCGGCCCTCGCCCTGCTCGCGCGCGCCAAGGTCGTGCACCTCGCGAGCACAGATGCCCAGGGCCTGCCCCTCCTGCGCGCGCTGAACGCGGTGCTCGTGGACGGCTGGCTCGTCTGGCACGGCTCGCAGGGCGGTGAGAAGGCGCTGGTGCCGGGCCGCCCCGCGCAGATCGCGGCGCACGAGCGCGTCGCGGAGATCCCCAGCCACTTCATCGATCCCGAGCGCGCCTGCCCGGCGACGAACTACTACGAGAGCGTGCACGCCACCGGCATCCCGGAGGACGTGACCGATCCCGCGCTCAAGGCGCGCCTGCTCCAGGCCCTGATGGAGAAGTACCAGCCCGAGGGCGGGCACCGGCCGCTGACGGGCGATGACCCGCTCTACACGGCCTCGCTCGCCGGCACGCGCGTGCTGCGCATGGCCCTCGCCACGCTGACCGGCAAGAGCAAGCTCGGCCAGAACCGCAGCCCTGGCGAGCGCCAGCGGATCTGCGAGCGGCTCTGGGAGCGCGGCCACCCGGAGGACCGCCGCGCGATCGACCGCATCCTGGACGCGAACCCGGACACGCCATACCCCGGAATCCTCGCCGCGCCACCCGGCGCGCGGCTGCGCTGCGCGCCGGCTGCGGCCCTGGCCGACTCCGCCGCCGCCCTGCTCGCGGGGCGCTACTGGACGGGCGGCGAGTCGCCGACCGCGCTCGCCGCGGCCCATCGCCGCTCGCCCGGCTGGCTGGGCGCCCTGGAGACGACGAGCGGGCAGCTCGTCGTCAGCGGGCGCGTGCTGGGCGACGGCCTCCGGCGGGCCTGGCTGCTGGATGTCGTCGTGCGGGAGGACTGGCAGGGCCGCGGCCTGGGCACGGCGCTCGTCCGCCTCCTGCTCGATCACCCGGATGCGCGCTCGGCCCGCGAGGTCTGCCTGCGCACGCAGGACGCGCAGCGCTTCTATGCCCGCTTCGGGTTCGAGCCCCTCTCCCCGGGCGCCGAGCCCTGGCCGACCCTGCGCCGCCAGCCCGGCCCACCCCCCCTGGCCCTTTGACA
>VGXI01000234.1 GCA_016873475.1 bacterium
GGATGTTCGCGAAGGTACCGCGCTCCATCACCTCGTGGTTGCCGCGCCGCGCGCCGTAGCTGTTGAAGTCCGCGCGCGCCACGCCGCGCGCCTCGAGATAGCGCGCAGCCGGGCTGCTCGCCGCGATCGAGCCCGCCGGCGAGATGTGGTCGGTGGTCACGCTGTCGCCAAGCACGAGCAGCGCGCGGGCCTCGCGCAGCGGAGCGAGCGGTGCCGGCGCCGGCGACAGGTCCGCGAAGAAGCTCGGCTCGCGCACGTAGGTGCTCGCCGGGTCCCAGGCGAAGAGCTGTCCCGGCGGCACCGGGATGGCGTTCCAGTCGGCGTTGGCGTCGAAGACCCGGCCGTACTCCTCGCTGAAGAGCGCGGGCCGCACGGCCGCCGCCACGGCCGCCTCGATCTCGGCGTTGCTGGGCCAGAGCTCGGCGAGCAGGACGGGCTTGCCGTCCGCGCCGCGGCCGATCGGCTCGCTGGCGAAGTCGATGCCGACGCGCCCGGCCAGTGCATAGGCGACGACCAGCGGCGGACTCGCCAGGTAGTTCGCTCGCGTGTGCGGGCTCACGCGGCCCTCGAAGTTGCGGTTGCCGCTCAGGACGGCGGCGGCGATGAGGTCCCCCGCCTCGATCTCCTTGACGACGGCCTCGGGCAGGGGACCGCTGTTGCCGATGCAGGTCGTGCAGCCGTAGCCCACGGTGTGGAAGCCCAGAGCTTCGAGCGCCGGCATGAGCCCGGCCGCCTCCAGGTAGCGCGTGACGACCTTGGAGCCCGGCGCCAGGCTCGTTTTCACCGTGGGCGCCACCTTGAGCCCCCGCGCCACGGCGCGCTTGGCGAGCAGGCCCGCGGCCAGCATCACGCCCGGGTTGCTCGTGTTCGTGCAGCTCGTGATGGCGGCGATGACGACGGCGCCGTGCCGCAGCTTGCCGTTCGCGCCGGCCGGCGCCGGCTGCTTGCCGTAGCGCTGGTCGAGCTCCTTGGCGAAGCTCGCCTTCATCGCGCGGAGGGGAACGCGGTCCTGCGGCCGCGTCGGCCCGGCCAGGCAGGGCTCGACGGCGCTCGTGTCCAGGGTCAGCGTTTCGCTGAAGTCGGGCGTCGGCGTTTCTGCGGTGACGAAGAGTCCCTGCTCCTTTGTGTAGCGCTCGACGCGGTCGAGCAGCGCGGCCGGCCGGCCGCTCAGGCGCAGGTACTCGAGCGTGCGGGCGTCGACCGGGAAGAAGCCGGCCGTGGCGCCGTACTCGGGCGCCATGTTGGCGAGCGTGGCGCGGTCGGCCAGGCTCAGCGCGGCGCAGCCCGGGCCGGTGAACTCCACCAGCTTGCCCACCACGCCGTGCGCGCGCAGGCGCTGCGTCAGCGTGAGCACGAGGTCGGTGGCCGTGACGCCCTCGGCGAGCGCGCCCTCGAGGCGCACGCCGACCACCGGCGGCAGCAGCATCGTGATCGGCTCGCCGAGCATGACCGCCTCGGCCTCGATGCCGCCGACGCCCCAGCCGAGCACGCCGAGGCCGTTGACCATCGTCGTGTGGCTGTCCGTGCCGACGAGGCTGTCCGGGAAGAGGAGCGGCAGGCCGCTGCCCGCAGGATCGGCGCTCTCGGCCACGACGCTCGCCAGGTACTCGAGGTTCACCTGGTGGACGATGCCCGTCGCCGGCGGCACGGCGCGGAAACCCCGGAAGGCGCCGGTCGCCCACTTGATCAGCTCGTAGCGCTCGCGGTTGCGGGCGAACTCGAGTTCGGCGTTCTTCCCCAGCGCCTCGCGGCTGCCGAAGAAGTCCACCTGCACGCTGTGATCGATGACGAGGTCCACGGGTACGCCCGGCTCGACGCGCGCCGGGTCGCCGCCCAGGCGGGCCATCGCACTGCGCAGGGCGGCGAGGTCGACCACGCTGGGCACGCCGGTGAAGTCCTGGAGGATCACGCGCGCCGGGCGGAAGGGGATCTCCACGGTGCCGGCCTTGGCCGGCGACCAGGCGGCGATGCGCGCCACGTCCGCCTCGGTGATGCGAAAGCCGTCGGCGAGGCGCAGGCCCGCCTCGAGGATGACCCGGATCGAGAAGGGCAGGCGGTCCAGGTCGGCGAGGCCGCGCTTCGCCAGCGCATCGAGGCGGTAGATGATCGCCTCGCCCGCGGCGAGGGCGAGGCGGTGGCGGGCGGCGAAGGTGTCCTGCGGCTGGCTCATCGGCACGGCATCCTTTCGTCTTGGCTTCAGCGCGCTTGCGCTGGACCAGAAACTACTCGGGATGCCGGCGCCGGGCAAGGGCAGGCCGCCTGCCGGGCCGGGCGCCTTCGTGCGGCCGCTACCCGCGCCCGGCCCGGCTCGAACCCGCGCGAGCGGACTCCCATCCCCCTCGCTCGCTGTCTTGCGCGCGAGAAGACGGGAGCGATCTCATTTCAGCAGCAGCAGCTTGCAGCTCGCGCGCGCATCGGCCGCCTCGAACTGCGCGACGTACAGGCCGCTGGGCAGCGCGCGCCGCGATCGTCCCGGCCGTCCCAGGCGAGCGACTGCTCGCCGGCGGGCCTGGATTCCCGAACCACGAGGCTCCGCACCCGCCGCCCCTGCACATCCGTGACGAACACGCTCACCGCGGCTTCCTCGCGCAGGCTGAACTTGAGCGCCGTCGCCGGATTGAAAGGATTCGGGTGCGCAGCCAGGATCGCGTCCGGGCGCGGCGCCTGACTCACCCCCGTGGGATAGAGGTCGGTCGCCCACATGCCAAGAAGGCCCTCGGTGGTGTACCCAACGACGTAGATCCGCTCATCCGTGCGGCTGATGACGGTGAATTCCACCGCCCACGAGGGGAAGGGACCGGTGACGTTTGTCCAGCTCTCCCCGCCGTCTCGCGTGAGGAGTACGGCCGCGTTCTCCTCCGCGGCCACGAGCACATCGGCATCGTCGGGATGCATGCTGAGATCGAAGATGTTGCCCTGGAGGATCTGCTCCCAGTGCTGCCCACCATCGAGCGTCTCCCAGACGCCGAGGGCGGGGTCCTCGGGCTCCCCGTAGCCTCCCTGCCGAACGTAGAGATGCTGTGAGTCCAGTGGATCGATCGCCACGTCGCCGATATGCGCAGCACAGGGCATGTCCCCCGAGATCTCCTGCCAGGACTCCCCTGCGTCAGTGCTGCGCAGGAGCCCATGCAGCGCCCACGGCTCCTGCGTGACGCCATAACCGACCAAGACATCGCCATCAGGGGCAACACTCAAGGCGTGGCCGCCTGTCCAGCCCAAGGAGCGAATGATGTCCCAACTCAGCCCCCCGTCCAGGGATCGCAGGATGACACCAGGAGCACCTGAGAAGTCCGTGCACGCCAGCATCGCCTCCGGGGGTCCGGGCGTCTTGCCGAGGCCCCGAACGGAACCCCAAGACCCCCACGCGACGATCGGGCCCTGGGTGGTCAGCCCGGTGTTGTCCATGATGAAGCCTGACCACCATACGCTCTCGCGGCCCGTCAAGAGCGCCAAGGAATCGCTCTCGCTGGATAGGAAGCTATGAACAGGACTCGCAGTGGCTTCCGCGGCTCGCACCAACCAAGTGTCTGTCGCCGGCAAATAGATCCAGTATCCGCCGTAGACACCCAGGAGGAGTCGGCCGTGCCAGGGATCCGCAACAGCCGGGGCTGGGTACCCTGTGCCTTCCAGATCCCCAACGAACTCCCACTCTGCGCCCCCACTGGGCAAGGCGCACAGGAGCAGGAGAGCCGCGACGCCAGGCTTTCGCATCTGCCACCTCCTCGCTCGTCTCCGGTCAATGGACGACGATGAACTTGCCGGAGAACCCTTCACCTTCGCTCTCCCGCGCGCGAGAGGACTGCAGCGATCTCATTTCAGCAGCAGCAGCTTGCAGCTCGCGCGCGCATCGGCGGCCTCGAGCTGGGCAACGTACAGGCCGCTGGGCAGCGGCGCGCCGCGATCGTCCCGGCCGTCCCAGGCAAGCGACTGCTCGCCGGCGGGCCTGGACTCCCGAACCACGAGGCTCCGCACCCGCCGCCCCTGCACATCCGTGACGAACACGCTCACCGCGGCCGCTTCGGGCAAACTGAACCTGAGCGCGGTTGCTGGATTGAAGGGATTCGGGTACCCAGCCAGGGTCGCCCCCGGGCGCGGCGCCTGACTCACCCCCGTGGGATAGAGGTCGGTCGCCCACATGCCAGAGTCAGAGTCCGCAACGTAGATGCGCTCGTCCGCCGGGGATACCACATACTGGTCCCCTCCCCGCATCGGCGGATAGGGCGGAAGTCCGAGGTCCTCCCACACCGTTCCACCATCCCGCGTGAGGAGAATGGTCCCGGGAGCCATCCTCACCACGAGCACATCGGCATCGTTGGGATGCATGCTGAGGTCGACGATGTTCCCCTGGAGGATCTGCTCCCAGTGCTGCCCACCGTCGAGGGTCTCCCAGACGCCCAGGGCGGGCTCATTGGGCTCCGCCCAGGCGCCACCCTGCCGAACGT
>VGXI01000235.1 GCA_016873475.1 bacterium
GGACACCTTCAGCACCATCTCGGAGACGTGGCTGAAGGGCCCGTGCCCGGTGTCGTGCAGCAGGGCCGTCACGCGCGTGGCGAGGCGCTCTTCCGGCGTGATCACGGCCGTCTTCGCGAGCTGGTCGAGGATGCGCCCGGTCAGGTGCATGACGCCGATGCTGTGCGCGAAGCGCGTGTGCTCCGCGCCCTGGTAGACCAGGTTGGTCAGCCCGAGCTGGCGGATGCGGCGCAGGCGCTGGAACTCGGGCGTCTGCACCAGCGCCCAGATCAGGCGATCGCCGGGATCGGCCGTGTCGAGGCTGACGATCCCGTGAATGGTGTCCCTGAGGAAGATCTCGCGGCCGGCCATGGGCGGACCTTAGGCGCGCACCCCCGGTGCGTCAATGGGGCCAGGGAGCCGACCCGCCCGGCAGTCCGGCGGACCCGCGCGGTCTCGCCGCCCGGCGCCCGCCAAGGGCCACATTCCAGCAAGCGTGACCTCTAAGTCTTTATATGGCCACAACTTGACCGAAGATCTGGAATCGGGGAGAATTGTCTGTCTGGCACAGGGCTTCGCCGCGGGCTGCCTCCGCAAGGCAGGCGGGGATCCGAAGCGCGGCGAGCGGCGCAGAGCCGACCGGGGCCGAAGTGCAGGCGGTCTTCAAGCGCTCCGAGAAGCAGAAGAGACGGACACCATGACGAACAGCAAGGACCTCGCCGCTCTCGAATTCCGCCCCGGCGTGCGCGAGGCCTACCCGGATGTCTATGGACCGGAAGCCCTGGCGGCTCTCGCCGCCCTCGCCGCGGCCGGGGTCGAGGCCGAACGGCGGCAGCTCATGGCCGAGCGCCTGGCCCGGCGCAGCGAGCGGGCGCGGCGGCGCGAGCCGATCGTCTTCCTGGACCCGGCCGCGGCGATTCCCGGCACGGCGCTGACCGTAGCCCAGGCCCGCGCCGGCGACTTCACCGGCGGCGAGATCCCCGCCGACCTCGCACGACAGTGGATTCAAGGCACGGGCCCCGGCGCCCGGCCGCGGTGATTCCCGGCACGGCGCTGACCGTAGCCCAGGCCCGCGCCGGCGACTTCACCGGCGGCGAGATCCCCGCCGACCTCGCACGACAGTGGATTCAAGGCACGGGCCCCGGCGCCCGGCCGCGCGCCACCGTGGAGCAGAGCATCCGCAGCGTGGCCTACGCCCTCCTCTCGGGCGCCGACGGCTGGATGTTCGACGGCGAGGATGCCCTCGGCCAGCTCGGCACCATGTCGCTGGACAACCAGCGCAATCTGCGCCTGGCCATCGCGCGCGACGCGCTCTTCCTGCGCAGCGCCGAGCGCGTGGCCGCCGAGATGAACGACTGGGCGCAGGGCTTCTTCGGCCACTCCATCATCGCCGACTGGAAGCGGCAACTCGACTTCACCACCGTGATCTTCCGCGCCCGCGGCCTGCACCTGGACGACCGCCACGTCCGCTGCGCCGACGGCAGCGGCTTCTCGGCTTCGATCGCCGATGCCGCGCTCTTCATCGCCGCCAACCACCGCCGCCTGCGTGCGGCCGGCGCCTCGCTGGTGCTCTACCTGCCCAAGATCCAGACGGCGGCCGAGGCTTCGCTCTGGCACCGCCTCCTCTCGGCGCTCGAGGCCGCACTCGGCCTGCCGGACGGCGCGATCCGCACCTACGTGCTCGTCGAGCAGCTCGAGGCTGCTTTCCAGCTGATGGAGATCCGGGCGGCGCTGGCGCCCCGCTTCGTCGGCTTCAACACGGGGCGCTGGGACTACATCAACAGCGTGGCCGATGCCCTGGCCTGGGACGAGCGCTTCGTCAATCCGAACATCGACGCCATCACGATGACCTACGGCTACATGGCCGCCTACGAAGACCGCGTGCGGCGGGCCGTGAACACGCCCGATCGCGCGGGCCGCTGCGCGCTCTGGCAGGGCGGGATGGAGCCGAACATCCCGGTCGGATCGGCGGCGGGCGTCGCGGCCGGCATGGCGCGGGCCGTGGCCGGCGCCAAGCGGGAGCAGGCAGCGGGGGCCAGCGGCAAGTGGGTCGCGCACTGGAAGATGGTCCACATCGTGCGGCCCGTCTGGGAGCGCGCGGGGGCGAACAACCAGCTCGGCCGCGCCTTCCCGCCTCTCGATTATGGCGCGGCAGGAGCGGCGGCGCTTACGCGCCTGGATCCCGCCGCGCGCACGGTGCGCGGCGCGCGCGACCTGATCAGCGTCGCCCTCCAGTACGCCAACGCTTTCGGGCGGGGCTTCCAGGCCGCCGCGCTCAAGCCCGCCGATTTCTTCGGCGACGAGGACGTGCTCTACCTCATGGAGGACATGGCCACCGGCGAGATCCGGGTGAGCATTCTCTGGGAGTGGCTGCACAAGGGCGCGGCGCTCGCCGCTGACGATGCAGCGGCCGGACTCGCCGCTGGCGATCCCTTCACGCCGGGGCTCTTCTTGCGCCTGCTCGAGGAGGAGTACGCCAAGCTGCTCGCCGCGGCCAATCGCGACGTGCACGACGACTCGAAGGCGAGCACCCTGCCCATCGCACGCGAGATCGTGCTGCGGGCGGTGACGGATCCCGTCAAGGCGCCCTGGTGCATCGACCTGCTCAATCTGAATCTCAACAACGAGGATCTCACCGAGGCCCGCGCGCGCATCGGTCGCTATCTCGACACTCTGCGCCGCGAGGGCGGCCGCCTCACGGCGGACCCCGCCTTCGTCGCCCTCACGAACACCTGACCCGAGGACCCGCCATGCCGGACTTCGACGCCCACATCACCGAGATCGCGGACTGGTTCGCCGCGCCGCGCTTCGCGGGCCTGACCCGGCTCTACACGGCCCGCGACGTCGCCGAGCAGCGCGGCAGCATCCCCGTCGACTACACCGTGGCTCGCCTGGCCGCCGAGGCCTTCTTCCCGCGCCTGCGCCAGCTCTTCGCCGAGCGCCGCGCGATCACCACCTTCGGCCCCTACTCGCCCGGTCAGGCGGTGACGATGAAGCGCCTCGGCATCGAGGCGCTCTATCTGGGCGGCTGGGCCACCTCCGCCAAGGGCGACGCGCAGGAGGATCCCGGCGCCGACCTCGCCAGCTACCCGCTGGGTCGCGTGGCCGACGAGGCGGCGCCGATCGTGCGCGCGCTGCTGGCGGCCGACAAGAACCAGCGCTTCGCGTGGGCGCGCCTCACCCCCGAGCAGCGCGCGGCGACGCCGCAGGTGGACTACCGGCCCTTCATCATCGCGGATGCCGACACGGGCCATGGCGGCGACGCCCATGTGCGCAATCTGATCCGCCGCTTCGTCGAGGCGGGCGTGCCGGGCTATCACATCGAAGACCAGAAGCCCGGCGTCAAGAAGTGCGGCCACCAGGGCGGCAAGGTCCTCTCTCCCACCGATGAGCAGATCAAGCGCCTCAGCGCGGCGCGGCTGCAACTGGACATCATGGGCGTGCCCGGCCTCATCGTGGCGCGCACGGACGCCGAGGCCGCCACCTTCCTCGACGGCCGCGGCGACGAGCGCGACCAACCCTTCATCCTCGGCGCCACGCGGCGGGACCTGCCCAGCTACAAGGCCGGCTACCTCGCCCTGCTCGCGCGCCTCGCCGCCCGGGGCCTCAGCGAAGTGCGCGGCCAGCTCCTCTTCGCGCTCTCCGCGCGCGAACTGGCCGCCGCCGATGCCTGGTTGGAGCGCGTCGGGCTGGCCGCCGTCATCGACACGGCCGCCCAGGACTATCGCGCCGGCAAGTTCGCCGGTCTGGACGGGCTGCTCGAGCAGCTCGACACGCGCTACGCCGAGGTCTGGCAGGTGCAGGCCGGGCTCAAGACCTTTGGGGAGGCCGTGGCCGAGTTGATCGCCTTCCGCGCCAGCGAGGGCGACGACTGCCCCTGGACCGTCGCCGAGTGGCTGGCCTTCGCGCGGCGAGCGTCGCATTACGAGGCCCGCGAGCGGGCCCGCGAGCTGGGCATCCGGATCATCTGGGACTGCGAGCTGCCCAAGACGCCCGAGGGCTACTACCAGATCCAGGCCGGCATCGAGTTCGCCATCGCGCGCTCGCTGGCGGCGGCGCCTTTCGCCGACCTGCTCTGGATGGAGACGAAGACCGCCGACCTCGCCGACGCGCGCCACTTCGCCGAGGCGATCCACGCCGACTTCCCCGACAAGCTGCTGGCCTACAACCTGTCGCCCAGCTTCAACTGGGACACGACGGGCATGAGCGACGAGGACATGCGCCGCTTCCCCGACGAGTTGGGTCGGCTCGGCTATGTGTTCAACTTCATCACCTACGGGGGGCACCAGATCGACGGCCTCGCCGCCGAGGAGTTCGCCGGCGCACTCCTGCAGGACGGCATGCTCGCCCTCGCCCGCCTCCAGCGCAAGCTGCGCCTGCTCGAGTCGCCCTACCGCACGCCGCAAACCCTGGTCGGCGGTCCGCGCCTGGACGGCGCGCTCATG
>VGXI01000236.1 GCA_016873475.1 bacterium
CACCGCGGTCGCCATGGAGATGGCCCAGGAGCGGGGCCTGGACTTGGTAGAGGTCTCGCCGGCCTCTCGGCCGCCCGTCTGCCGGATCATGGACTTCGGCAAGTACAAGTACGAGCAGAGCAAGAAGGCCAAGGAGGCCCGCAAGAAGCAGCACACCGTCGTGATCAAGGAAGTCCAGTTCCGGCCCAAGACGGACGACCACGATTACGGCTTCAAGCTGCGCAACATCATCCGCTTCCTGGAGCACAAGGACAAGGTGAAGATCACCCTCCGCTTCCGGGGCCGCGAGATGAGCCACATGGACTTCGCCATGCAGACCTTCGATCGCCTCACCGCCGATCTGGCCGATCACGGCAAGATCGAGCAGGAGCCCAAGCAGGAGGGGCGCACGGTGGTCATGATCATGGCGCCGCTGAGCGATCGCGAGAGGCGCCCGGCCCGGCCCCGCGAGGAGAGCCCGGCCCCCAGCGCGCAGGAGTGAGCCGCAGCGGGTAGCAACGATCGCCGCCCGGCGGCGGCGAGGAGGACGACAATGCCCAAGATGAAGAGCAATCGGGCCGCGCGGAAGCGGTTCCACACGACCGGCGGGGGCAAGGTGCGCCGCAACAAGGCCTTCGCGAACCACATCCTCACGAAGAAATCCGCCAAGCGGAAGCGCAACCTGCGCGATGCCACGCTGGCCAGTCCGGCCGACAGCGTGCGCATCAAGCGCATGATCCTGGCCGAGTAGCCCAGGCGGCTGCGGACCGCTTCCCTGCGGGCGAAGCGCATCAACGAGAGTCAGGCTTAAGGAGGAATCATGTCCCGCGCCACGAACAATGTCGCCTCGCGCGCCCGTCGCAAGAAGATGTTCGGCCGCGCCAAGGGTTACCTGGGCAAGCGCAAGAACACCGTGCGCCAGGGCACGGAGGCCGTCCACAAGGCCGGCGTCTACGCCTACGTCGGCCGCCGCGATCGCAAGGGTCAGTTCCGGCGGCTCTGGATCGTGCGCATCAACGCCGCCGCCCATGAGCACGGCCTCAGCTACAGCCGCTTCATGAGCGGACTCAAGCGGCTGGCCGTCGAGCTCGACCGCAAGCAGCTCGCGGAGCTCGCGGTCAACGACCCGCCGGCGTTCCGGGTGCTCGCCCAGAAGGTGCAGGCGGCGCTGGGCCAGACCGGCTAGGGAGGATCCGTGCAGGCGGAACTGGCGCGTCTACGGGCCGAACTGGCGGCGGCGAGCGCCGCTCTGGCGGACGCGGAGGCGCTCGAGGCCTTCCGCGTGCGCTACCTCGGCCGCAAGGGGATCCTGGCCGGGCTCTTCCAGCGCCTCGCCGGCGCGGACCCGGGGGAGCGCCCGGCGCTGGGCAAGGCCATCCACGCCTTCCAGTCCGAAGTGGAAGCGGCACTGGCGGCGGCGCGCGCAGCGCTGGCGGCCGGTGCCGCCGAGGCACTGCCGCCCGGCTTCGATCCCAGCCTGCCGGCGCGGGGGCCCTGGCAGGGCCGGCGCCACGTCCTGGCGGCCGCCCTGGCGGAGATCCTGGACATCTTCCGCGGCATGGGCTTCTCCGTCGCCGACGGGCCCGAGGTCGAGCTGGACGCCTACAACTTCGGGAAGCTCAACTTCCCGGCCGACCATCCCTCGCGCGACGCGCAGGACACCTTCTACGTCGACGACGAGGTGCTCCTGCGCACGCACACGAGCCCCGTCCAGGTGCGCTACATGGAGACGCACCCGCCGCCGGTGCGCATCGTCGTGCCCGGCCGCGTCTACCGCAACGAGGCGATCGATGCCTCGCACGCCGCCGAGTTCCACCAGGTCGAGGGCCTCTACGTCGACGACCGCGTCACCCTCGGCGATCTCGCGACCACGCTCCAGCAGTTCGCGCGCGGATTCTTCGGGCCGCAGACCCGCCTGCGCTTCCGGCCGCACTTCTTCCCCTTCACCGAGCCGAGCGCCGAGGCGGACATGGCCTGTTTCGGCTGCGGCGGCAGCGGCTGCCGCATCTGCGGCGGCACGGGCTGGATCGAGGTCCTCGGGGCCGGCCTGGTGCACCCGCGCGTGTTCACGGCCGCCGGTTACGACCCGGAAGCGGTGACCGGCTTCGCCTTCGGGATGGGCATCGAGCGCCTGGTGATGCTCCGCCACGGGGTGACCGACATCCGCCTCTTCCTCGAGAACGACCTGCGCTTCCTGTCCCAGTTCTAGGAGCCCGCCATGCTGATCAGCCTGAACTGGCTGCGCGACTACGTCGAGGTGCCGGTCCCGGCGCCGCGCCTGGCCGAGGACCTGACGATGCTGGGCCTCAACGTCGAGGGGCTCACGCACCGGCCGAATCCCTTCGCCGCGCTGCGCATCGGCCGCGTGCTCAGCGCCCTGCGCCACCCGAACGCCGACAAGCTCACGGTCTGCACGGTGGATATCGGCGAGGGCCGGCCGCGGCAGATCGTCTGCGGCGCGCCCAACGTGCGCGCGGGGCTCGAGGTGCCCGTCGTGCCCGCCGGCGTCTGCCTGCCCGACGGCACGCTGATCAAGGAGGGCAAACTGCGCGGCGAGCGCTCCGAGGGGATGATCTGCTCGGCGATCGAGCTGGGCCTGGGCGCGGACGCCAGCGGCATCATGGAGCTGGCCTTCGGCGCCGCGCCCGGCACGCCGCTCTCCGCCCACTTCGGCGAGGAGGACTGGCTGCTCGAGATCGAGGTGACGCCCAATCGCCCCGACCAGCTCGGGGTCTACGGCATCGCCCGCGAGGTCGCCGCCCTCTACCGCGCGCCCCTGCGGGCGCCGGATACGGCCCTGCCGCCCGGCAGCGCGGCCGCGCTGCCGCCCGTCGCCGTCGAGATCCGCGACCCCGAGGGCTGCCCGCGCTACATCGCGCGGCGCCTGCGGGGAGTCACCGTCGGCCCCAGCCCCGCCTGGCTCCAGGCGAGGCTCGCGACGGTCGGCCTGCGCGCGATCAACAACGTCGTCGACGTGACGAACTACGTGCTCTACGAGACGGGCCACCCCCTGCATGCCTTCGACGCCGCGCGCCTGGCCGAGGGACGCATCGTCGTGCGCCGCGCGGCAGCGGGGGAGCGCCTCGTCACCCTCGACGAGCAGGAGCTGACCCTCACGCCCGAGGACCTGGTCATTGCCGATGCTGCGGCGCCCGTGGCACTCGCGGGGATCATGGGCGGCGAGGCGTCCAAGGTCGCGGAGACGACCCGCGAGCTCGTGCTCGAGAGCGCCGTCTTCGCGCCGGGCCGGATCCGCGGCAGCCGCCGCCGCCACGGGCTGAGCAGCGAGTCCTCCTACCGCTTCGAGCGAGGCGCCGCCGGGTCGATGGCGGCCCTGGCCAGCGCCCGGGCCACTGCGCTGCTCGTCGCCTGCGCCGGCGCTCAGGCGGCGCAGGCCAGTGACGATGTCGTGGCCGCGCCCGCCGTGCCGCGGCGGCTGCGGCTGCGGCCGGCGCGCGTGAACGCCCTCATGGGGACCGCACTGGGTCCCGACGCGATCGCTGAGCTGCTCGGCCGCCTGGAGCTGACCGCGGCGCCGGCGGGGGAGGAGCTCCTCGTCGCAGTGCCCGACTTCCGCGTCGATATCGGCGAGGAGATCGACCTCATCGAGGAGGTCGCGCGCCTGTACGGCTACGGCGCAGTGCCGCTGGAGAACCGGATGCGCAACAGCCTGCACGGCGCTCTGAGCCCAGCCGAGCGCGCCGAGGCGGCCCTCCAGGAGCTGCTCGTTGGCCAGGGTTGCCAGGAGGTGCTCACGAGCAGCTTCATGGACGAGCAGCACCTGGACGCGATGGGGCTCGCCGCCGAGGACCCGCGCCGCCGGGCCGTCCGTCTGCGCAATCCGCTGGTCAGCTTCAACTCCGTGCTGCGCAGCAGCCTCGTGCCCGGCTTGCTCGACGTCCTCATCACGAACTTCCACCGCGGGCAAGAAGAGCTGCGGGTCTACGAACTGGGGCGGGTCTATCGGGCACGGGCCGGAGAGGCGCTGCCCGAGGAGCCGCGGCAGCTCGCCCTGCTGCTCACGGGCCACAGCGCGCCGGCCCACTGGAGCCAGCCCGCGGCGCCGGTGTCGCTCGCCGATCTGCGGGGGATCGTGGAGGCGATCGCGGCGCGCACGCAGCGGCCACTCACTATCAGCTACGAGGGCGCAGATCCCTACCTCGTGTCGGGCGCGAGCTTCCGGGTGCTCGAAGGCGAGCGCTGCGTCGGTCAGGGCGGCCTGCTCCGGCCGGCCCTGCTGGCCGAGCTGAAGCAGAAGCGCGAGGTCTTCCTGCTCGAGTTCTTCGTCCCGTACGGCGCGCCGTCCGCACCGGCCCATCACACGCCGTTGCCGAGCTTCCCTGCCTCGCGGCGGGATATCGCGCTGCTCGTCCCGGAGGGACTGCGTTGGCAGGCGATCGCGGGCTGCATCAGCGGGGCCGGGGGCGAAGG
>VGXI01000237.1 GCA_016873475.1 bacterium
CATGTCGAGGATGCGAGCGCCGCGGACGGAGGGGGGCATCAGCCTCGGCGCCGGCGGGCTCATCGTGCTCGCTTTCTTCCTGCCGATGTTCCGCGGCTGCGGCCGCTTCGACGTGACCGGCTTCCAGGCCGCCACACAGGCGCCGGCGCTCTACGCGCCGCTCGTCGTCGGCCTGCTCGCTCTGCTCGCGGGCCTGGTTCTCCTGCGATCCGTGCGCCGCTGGCTGCCGCTCGCAACCGGCGCCGCGGCGCTGCTCGTCCTCGCGCAGCTGCTCGTGCAATCGATCCGCTACGCGCTCGATCCCGACTTCCGCGGCGTGAAGCCGCTCGTCGGCTTCTGGGTGCTTTTCGCCGGCCTGATCGCGCTGATCGCCCACGCCGTCACGCTGCTCCTGCGCATGGGACTGCCCCGCCTCTGGACCCGGCGCCAGCCGCCGCCCACGGAGCCGCCGGACGCCTGAGCCCCGCCGCTGGCCTCGCACCGTGGATCACGAGCGGGCAAGGCGGTCCGTTTTGTACACGTGTACACTGCTGGCTAGGCATCCAGCAGCTCGTCGTAGACGGCCAGCGTGGCCCGCGCCGCGCGCTCCCAGGTGAAGCTCGCCGCGTGCGCGCGCGCCGCCGCGCGCTCGGCGCTCGTCATTGCAAGCGCGGCGATCAGCGCGGCGCCGATGGCCGCCGGCGACTCGGGATCGGCGAGCCGCGCGTGGCCGCCAGCGATCTCGGGCAGGGCGCCGCGATCGCTGGCCACGACGGGCGTCCCGCAGGCCATCGCCTCGAGCAGGGGCAGGCCGAAGCCCTCGGCGAAGCTCGGCAGGCAGAAGACGGCGGCGCCCGCGTACAGCGCGGGCAGCTCGGCGTCGCCGACGGCGCCCAGCCAGCGCAGGCGCGATCCCAGCGCGCCCCAGACGGGATCAGCGCGGAGTTCGGCGGCGCCATGGCCCTCGCCGCCCACGACGGCGAGCGCCAGCTCGGCCAAGGCGGGCGTCGCGGCCAGCGCGCGGGCGAGGCCGAGCAGGTTCTTTCTCCGATCGAGGCCGCCGACGAAAAGGACGTATGGCCTGCCGCCCGCGAGCCCATGCCGCGCGAGCGCGGCCTCGCGCGCGACGGACGCCACCGGCGCGAAGGCCGGGCTCACGCCCTCGTGCACTGCGGTCACGCGCTCGGGCGGGCAGTCCACGCGGGCGAGGAAGTCCCGCCGCGTCGCCTCGCTGACGGCGATGATCCGCGCGCAGCGCACGGGGAGGGCGCGGTAGGCCGCCAGCTTGCGCGCGCGGAAGCCGGGCGGCGACCAGGCGTCCGAGAGCAGGGCGAAGACGTCGTGCAGGGTGGCGACGCGCGGGACGCCCGGCCAGGGGGGAACGCGCAAGTCCAGACCGTGCACGAGCGCCGGCCGCGCCCCGAGCCCGAGCGGCGGCAGCGGCTCCTGGTACCAGAGCCGCGGCGCGCCGGCCAGGCAGGCCGCGCGCTCGGTCCAGCGCGAGAGGCGATAGGCGAGGCGATAGATGTAGGGCGCCTCGCCGCTTGCAGCCAGCGCCAGCAAGGCGCCGGCCAGCTCACGCGTGTAGCGCGCGACACCGCTGGGGCGCGGCGTGCAGAGGGCGCTGGCCTCGAGGACGATCGTTGCGCGGCGGGCGCTCGGCATGGCGCAGTCTAGTCGCGCGCCGGCTCGCCCTGCAACGCGCATCGCGCCTTGACGCCCGCCCCCGGCGGCGCTTGAATGGGCTGTTCGCAGGGGGTAGCCGGCATGAGCTGGATCAAGGACTACCGTCTCGTCAACGACCTCGACGAGGCCGTCGAGCTGCTCGCGCGCCCGGGCGAAGGCTGGACCGTGCTCGGCGGCGGCAGTCGGCTGGTGGCGCAGCGGCCGCCCAACGTGGAGCGGCTGCTGGACCTCTTGCCCCTGGGCCTCGACCGCATCGAGGCGCGCGGCGACGGCGCGCTGCGCCTGGGCGCTCGGGTCCGTCTGCAAGGCCTCGCCGATCGGGACGACCGCGACGGCCTCCTGCGCGAGGCGGCCCTCTCGCTCGGCCACTCGCTCAACCTGCGCAACCAGATGACCCTCGCCGGCGAGACCGCCTGGCCCCTCGCCTTCAGCGAGCTGCAGACGGCCTGGGTCGCGCTCGATGCCCGCGTCCTGCGCCACGGCCGTCCGACCAAAACCGCGGCCGAGTACCTCGCTGAATCCGGCCGCCACGGGGTCATCACCGCGATCGAACTCCCGCCCGTCTCCGGCTGGCGCTTCGGCTTCCACGCCGTGCGCGCCGCCGAGAGCGCGCGGCCGCAGCTGCTCCTCGCCGCCGGCGCGCGCGTCGTCGGGGGAAGCATCGCCGAGAGCCGCCTCGTCTACGGCCGCCTCGGCGAGCGGCCCCAGCGGGCGCGCGGCCTCGAGGCGCGCCTGGTCGGCGCGCCCGCGCTGCCGCTCGGTCTCGGCAGTCTCGCCCGGCTGGACCGCGAGGGCCTCGCGCTGCTCAGCGAGCCCGCGATCGCCGACGAGACGAAGTGGGCCTGGGCGGCCGCGCTGCTCGACGAATTCCTCGCCCGGCTCGGGACGCTCCGATGAGCGAGGACAGCCCGCCCCGGCGCGAGCTCAGGCTCCTGCTCAACGGCCGCGCGCGGCAGGTCCGGATCGACCTCGACTGCAGCCTGCTCGCGCTGCTGCGCGCGGAGGGCTGTTTCTCCGTGAAGTTCTCGGACGAGCACGGCGAAGGCGGCGCCGACACCGTTCTCCTCGACGACCAGCCCGTCAGCGCCGCCGCCCTGCTCGCCGTCCAGGCTGCGGATCGCCGCGTCGAGACGCTCGAGGGTCTGCGCGAGGACCCCTGGCTCGCCGCCCTCGCCGAGCGCTTCCTGGCCGAGGGCGCCGTGCAGTGCGGCTACTGCACACCGGCCTTTCTGCTGCAGCTCGAGGCCCTGCGCCGGCGCAACCCGGCGCCCGACGAGGCGGCGATCCGCGAGGCGCTGACGCCCGTCTTCTGCCGCTGCACGGGCCTGGTCAAGCCGCTGCGCGCGGCCCGCGTGGCCTTCGGCCTGGCCCCGCCGCGCGAGGCGACGAGCGAGGGCCGCGCGCGGGTCGAGAGCCCGGCGGTCCCCCTGCGCGTCGTCGGCCGCGACGCGCGCCGCCTCGACGGCCGTGCCCTCGTCCGCGGCGAGCCCGTCTTTGCGGCCGACCTGGCGCCGCCGGGGGCGCTGACGCTGAAGATCCTCGCCAGCCCGCACGCCCACGCCCGGCTGCGGAGCATCGACATAGCAGCGGCGTTGCGGCTGCCTGGAGTCGTTGACATCGCCACCTGGCGCGACGTGCCGCGCCTGGCCTACACGACGGCCGGCCAGGGCTTCCCCGAGCCGAGCCCCTACGACTGCACCCTGCTCGACGAGAAGGTCCGCCACGTGGGCGACAAGGTGGCGCTCGTCGTCGCCGAGACCGCATCCGCGGCCGAGGCGGCCTGCGCGGCGGTGAGCGTCGATTACGAAGTGCTTCCCCACATCCTGGACGAGCGCGACGCGCAGGGGGAGGGCGCGCCGATCATCCACGACGAGCCGCGCCCGCCCGACCCCCAGGCCGACATCCTCTGCTGGCCCGCCGATCCCGCGCACAACGTGGCCGCGCGCACCCATCTCGACCTCGGCGACGTGGCGGCCGGCTTCGCCGCCGCGGCCGCGGTGCTGGAGCGCGAGTACCGCACGCACCAGGTGCAGCAGTGCTCGCTGGAGCCGCACGTCTGCGCGAGCTGGTGGGACGCCGACGGCCGCCTCGTGATCCGCACGAGCACGCAGGTGCCTTTCCACGTGCGGCGCGTGGTGGCGCGCCTGCTCGGCCTGCCGGCCAGCCGCGTGCGCGTCATCAAGACGCGCGTGGGCGGCGGCTTCGGCGGCAAGCAGGAGATCCTCGGCGAGGAGCTGGTCGCCCTGATGACGCAGCGCACGGGCCGGCCCGTGCGGCTCGAGCTCACGCGCGCCGAGGAGCTGCGTTTCGCGCGCAGCCGCCATCCCGCCCGCGTGCGCTACAAGGCCGGCTTCGACGCCGCCCACAAGCTCACCGCCATGGAGATGGAGATCCTCGAGAACACCGGCGCCAACGGCGCGCACGCGCTCACCGTGATGACGGTCTGCGCGAACAAGGGCCTCAGCCTCTACCCGGCGCCCGCGGTGCGCCACCGCGGCACGGCCGTCTACACGAACCGGCCGCCGGCCGGCGCCTTCCGCGGCTACGGCTCGCCGCAGGCCTTCTTCGCCCTCGAGTCCTTCATGGACGAGGCCGCGCGCGCCCTCGGCGCTGACCCGCTCCAGCTGCGCCTGGACAACCTGCTGCGCAGGGGCGAGCCGATGGTGATCGCCGCCAAGCTCGGCGAGGGCCGCGAGGCCGCGCTCTCGCGCCTGGCGAGCGGCGCGGCGGCGGCCTGCCTCG
>VGXI01000238.1 GCA_016873475.1 bacterium
GGGGTCGGGCCCAGCGCTTCGCAGCGCTGGGCCCTTTCGTTTGCTTCAGGGCTGGGCGCTCGGCGGGATCGGCGCCAAGGGCTGCGGTCCGCGCCCCGGCAGCGGCAGTCCCGCCCGGCGCCAAGCCGGCACGCCGCCCTGGTAGATCAGCGTGTGCCGCCAGCCCAAGCGGGCGGCCTTCGTCGCCGCGATGCGGCTGCGCACGCAATCGAGGCCGTAGCAGTAGAAGGCCAGGGCGTCGCGCGCCGGATCGAGATCCGGCCACCAGCGCTCGATCAGCACGGTGAGCGAGTCGTCGACGACGTGGGCGGGCAGGGGCGTGGCGCCCGGCAGGTGCTCGCGCGCGAAGTCCCCGTGGCCGCGCAGGTCGAAGAGGGGCAGGCGCGGCTGGCGCTCGTCGGCGAGTGCGGGGTTGCCGGCGCCGAGCAGGGCGCGCATTGCCTCCGTGTCGAGGATGCGCGTCGCCGGCAGCGTGGAGTCGGCCTGCCAGGCCGCCCAGCCACCGAGCTGCACAGCGGCCTTCACGTCGATGAGGCGCAGGAGCAGGTAGCAGAAGCCCGGCAGAGGATCGGCGGCGTCCGCGCCGGCGAAGACGAAGGTCGCCTCGAGGTCCACGCGATCGCGCGGGCGCGGACCGAAGGCCGCGAGGACCGCCCGCGCCGAATCGGGGGGCAGCCAGGCGCCCTCGGCGCTGAGCAGGCGGGCCGGGTCGAAGGCGAGCGCGTGGGGAATGTGCCCCGTCTCGCCAGCCCAGGCCGCCTCGCCGCGCAGGTCGAGGATCTCGGCCGTCCGCGTGTCGCCCATCCGGGCCAAGATCCAGGCGTTGTCCACCGCCAGCCCCGGCCGCGGCGCGGGTGCCGGCAGTGGCGCCGCGAGGGGGGGCGCCGACGTTTCGAGGACGCCGCCTGCCCGGGCCCAGGCCTCGATGCCGTCCGCGAGCACCCGCGGCGGCGCGCAGCCTGCCCACTCGAGCGCCCATAAGGTGCGGCCGATCGCCGGCAGCCCGAGGCCATCCGCATAGAGGAGCAGCGGCGTCTCGCTGCCGATTCCCTGCTCGCCCAGCCAGGCGGCCAGCGGCGCGGGGCTGCCCGCGGCGATTGCCGCGGCGAGCGGCGTCTCGAGGTCGAAGGGCCGCGCCCCCGGCAGATGGCCGCGCGCGAAGGCCTCTGCCGGGCGGAGGTCGAGGGCCAGCGGCTGTTCGGCAGTTGGCAGCCGCGCCAGCTCCCGGGCGCTGATCAGGAGCGCCGGGTAGGCCGGCTGGCGCGCCGGGGCCCGGCCCAGCCAGGGGTAGGGGTCGTCGGGCGTGCGCGTTTGGGCCGGGGCAGGGTCGGCGGCGGCGAGCAAGACCGCGAGAACGAGGAGGGGGATGAGGCGCATGCCCGGATCCTAGGGCCGTCCTGGGGCCGTGGCAAGCCGGCGTTGCCCGCTTGGCAGGGTCCGGAGAAGCTGTTATCATTGACTGAAATTCCGCTGGCCGCGCCATGCCGCGCCGCGGGCGGTCGCCACCACTATCGCAAAGGACTCCGAATGATGGGCTTGCGCCTTGGCTGCGCTCTCCTCGCCCTCGGCTTGCCGGCCCTGGCCGGCGCTCAGCCCAGCCTTGAGTGGGCCGAGACGCGCGACGGCGGCGGCCTCTACGTCGACGAGGCGCGGCTGGCCGTCGTCGACCCCGCGGGCAACCTCGTCCTGGCCGGCACCAGCCACGACGGCGTGGGAGGCCTGGACCTGCTCGTCCTCAAGCTCTCGCGGGCAACCGGCGCCACGCTCTGGGAGCGCCGCCAGCCTTCCTTCGACGGCAACGACATGGCCGTGAGCGCGCTGAGCTGGGACGGGCTCGGCGATCTGCTGCTCGTAGGCTATGTCGTCGGCTGCGTCGGCTGAGGGCACGGCGACGACATCGTCGTCCTGAAGCTGGACGGCGAGACCGGAGAGGTTCTCTGGTTACAGCACTACGCTCCCCCCGGTGATCAGCACGAGACGGCCTACGCGCTGGCCGTCGCGCCGAACGGCGACGCCTTCGTCGCGGGCCGTGCCTACACGGCCGGCCGCCTGGACGACGTGGTCGCCCTGCGCCTGGCCAGCACCGACGGCGAGATCCTCTGGGTGAATCGGGTGGACGCCGGCGGCCGCAACGACCGCGCCTACGCGGCGCTGGTGGACGCGACGGGCGACCTGATCGTCACCGGCACGTCGGTGAACCCGGATGAATCCGCCGACTTCCTCACGCTGAAGCTGGCCGCCGGCGACGGCCAGGTGCTCTGGACCCGCCGCGCCCCGGGCGCCCTCAACAACGAGACGCCGTCGGGCTGGCTGGGCCTGGCCGCGGGGGGCAGCGACGTCTTCATGGCCAACAAGACCTGGCAGACGGGCCACTCCTTCGACGTCGTGCTCGCGCGCTACGCGGGCGCGGACGGCGCCGTCGAGTGGACTCGGCAGATCGACCACGGCGGCGTCGCCGACGACCCGCGGCAGATGATCGTCGACGGCGCCGGCTGGCCGGTGGTGGTGGGCGTCTCGGCGGGGAACTTCATGACGCTGCGCGTCGACCCGGCCACGGGCGACCCGCTCTGGGCGCGCTTCAAGGACGGCCCGATGGGCTGGTACGACATCGCCAATTGCGCGACGGTGGGGCCGGGCGGGCTCATCCTCACGGGGGGCTTCATGGACGGCGGTGCCTCGACCTGGGACGCGGCCGTGGTGGCCTACGAGCCGGCCAGCGGCGACGAAGCCTGGTCGCTCGTGTGGGACGGCGAGGACAGCCTCACCGACGAACTGCGCGCGCTGGCGCAGGGGCCTGGCGGCGAGCTCTACGCCGTGGGCTACAGCTACGCCACGGGCACGGACATGGACATGCTCGCGCTCCAGTACCGCTTCGCGCCCACGGCCGTGGACTCGCCCTGGCTGCCCGCCGCGCTCACCGCGCGCGCCTGGCCGAATCCCTTCCGCGAGTCCGTGCAGCTTCGCTTCGCGCTGCCCGCTGCGGGCGCCTATCGCGCGTCGATCCACGACGCGCAGGGCCGCCTCCTGCGCAGTTTCGCGGGCGAAGGCGCGGCCGGCGAGCAGGGTCTCGCTTGGGACGGCCGCGACGGCGCGGGGCGCGCCCAGCCGGCGGGGCTCTACTTCGTGCGCATCGCCGCGGAGGGCGCCGAGTGGAGCGGACGCCTGCTCAAGCTGCGCTGAGGCGGGGCGGGGAGAGACGCCGCCCCGCTAGTCGCCCATGAGCGCGCTCAGGCTGCGCTTGTAGCCCGCGAAGGCGCTGCGCCCGCTGCGCGTGAGCCGCAGGAGCGTGAGCGGGATCTTGCCACGAAAGGTCTTCTCCACCTCGACGTAGCCCGCCTGCTCCAGCTTGGCGAGATGGCTCGAGAGGTTTCCCTTCGTCAGGCCGCTCTCGCTGAGCAGCCAGAGGAAGTCGGCCTCCTTGACGCCACTGAGCAAGGCGACCAGGCGCAGCCGCGCTGGCTCGTGGATCACGCGGTCGAGCTCGCTCATGCCTGGGTCTCGCGCGGGTGGGCGGCCAGGTAGCGGCGCAGGCGCCAGAGGCCGAGTGCGACCGAGGCGGCACCCAGGCCGATGAAGAGCCAGTTCAGCGAGCGCCAGCCCAGCTTCAGCATGCCGATGCCGATGCCCAGCGCCAGGGCCACGCCGGCCAGGGCCAGGAGATGCGGCGCCCGCTGGCGCAGCGACAGCACGAGGAAGGCGAGGCTGATCACCAGGCCGATCGCCGGGGAGATCACCCGCTCCATGCCCTCCGCGCGTCCCGTGAGGATCAGCGTCGCCAGGCTGAGCGCGGCCAGGCAGGCCACGCCGGCCGCCAGCAGGCGCTGCCGCCGCGAGGGCTCGGGGTAGCCCACGTAGCCCGTGCGCGGGTAGCTCAGCCGCTCCTTCAGCCGCCGGATCAGCCAGTTGGCGCCGACTCCGCTCACCACGAGGACGGCGGGGATCGCCATCGTCAGGACACCGCCCCAGGCGCTGCGGGGCAGGGCGTCCTCGGCGATCAAGGCCGCGCTCCAGAGCAGCCAGACCAGCCCCATCACCCGCTCGGGGATGCCGTCGAGGGTCCAGTAGCGCTGCGAGCGGGTCTCCAGGTCTCTCAGTTCGGACGGGGTCGCCATGTTGGCCTCCTTTAGCAAACTGGTCTGCGTTGCAAACTAGTATGCAATAGCCGAGCGTACCTGTCAAGCCCCGCCGTCGCCGAAGGGCCGTTCTCCGGGTGGACTCTGGGTGAGTGCTGGGTGCGGCGGGCTAGTTGCCCCCGGCCACGAAGGCGTAGATCAGCGGCAGCAGGATGCCGATCAGCATCAGCACGCCGCCGCGGCCGATGAGGCCCTTGCGGCCCCGCACGAGGAAGATCCCCGTCACGGCGAGCACGATGACGACGCCGGCGTAGACGTCGGCGACGC
>VGXI01000239.1 GCA_016873475.1 bacterium
CCCCTGCCCCATCTTGCCGTCGGACTGACCGCGCTCGGCGCCGCCGGGCTCACCCTCTACTCGGGCTTCGGTCTGGGCACCCTGCTGCTGCCGGTCTTCGCGCTCTTCGTGCCGGTCGAGTTCGCCGTCGGCGCCACGGCCCTCGTGCACGCAGCGAGCAACCTGCTCAAGATCGCCGTGCTCGGCCGTCACGCCGATCGCGGCCTCGTCCTGCGCTTCGGCCTGCCCGCGCTCCTCGCCGCCTTCGCCGGCGCCGCGGCCCTCGGCAGCATCGCACATCTCGAGCCGCTCGCGCGCTATGCGCTGGGCCCGCGCGAAGCGCAGATCACGCCGGTCAAGCTCGCGATCGCCCTGTTGATGCTCGGCTTCGCGCTCTTCGAGCTGCTGCCCCGCTGGCGGGGATTGCGCTTCCCGCGCCGCTACCTCCTCGTCGGCGGCCTGCTCTCGGGCTTCTTCGGCGGCTTCTCGGGGCACCAGGGCGCGCTGCGCTCGGCCTTTCTCGTCAAGCTCGAGCTCTCGACACCGGCCTTCGTCGGCACCAACGCCGTGATCGGCTTCCTCGTCGATCTCGCGCGGCTGGGCACCTACGCCGGCTTCCTGCTCGCCGGGCGCGGCGGCGCGCTTGCGCCCGGCCAGTGGGGACTCGTGGCGACGGGCGCGCTGGCCGCCTTCGCCGGCATCTTCCTCGGCCAGCGCTTCCTGCACAAGGTGACGATGAGCGCCGTGCAGACCCTCACCGGGGTCCTGCTCGCCCTCATCGCCCTGGCGCTGGGCGCGGGGTTGATCTAGGCATGCGCGACCGCGGCATCCTCTACGCCACCGCCACGCTGCGCGCGCTGACGACCGGCTTCACGGGCGTCGCCCTAGGGCTCTACCTCGCCGAGACGGGACTCGCGGCGGACGCGATCGGCCGCATCGTGTCGGTGGGCCTCGCGGGCGCCGCGCTCGCGGCGCTCCTCGCTACGCTCGCCGCCGACCGCCTGGGCCGACGGCGTTTCCTCGTCGCGACAGCGCTCGTCGGCGCGCTCGGCACGCTCGTTTTCGCGCTCGTTCGCTCGCCGCTTGCGCTCGCGTTCAGCGCGGGCCTGGGCATGCTCAACGGGATGGGCCGCGATCGCGGCGCCGCGCTCATCCTCGAGCAGGCGGCGCTGCCCGCCACCGTCAGCGCCGAGCGGCGCACGCGCGCCTTCGCGGTTTACACGATGCTGCAGGACATTGGCCATGGCCTGGGCGCCCTGCTCGCCGGCCTGCCCAGCGCGCTCGCGGGTCCGGGCGACGCACCGGCCGCCTACCGACTGGCGCTCGTCGTGTGCGCGGCGGCCGCGGCGCTGATGGCCCTGCTCTACCTGCGTCTGGGACGGACGATCGAGGCCGGCGCCGGCCGCGCGCGACAGGCGCTCTCCGCGCGCAGCCGTGGCATCCTGCTGCGCCTGTCCGCGCTCTTCGGCCTCGACAGTCTGGCCGGCGGCTTCCTCTCCACCGCGCTGCTCAGCTACTTCTTCTTCGAGCGCTTCGCGGCCTCCGCCGCGGCGATCGGCGCGCTCTTCTTCGCAGCGCGGCTGCTCAACGCGCTCTCGCACCTGGGCGCGGCCTGGCTGGCCGCGCGCATCGGCCTCGTCAACACGATGGTCTTCACGCACATCCCCTCGAGCCTGCTGCTCGTCACGGTCGCCTTCGCACCCAGCTTTCCGATGGCGGCCCTGCTCTTCCTGCTGCGCGAGGGCCTCGTGGAGATGGATGTGCCGACCCGCAGCTCTTACGTGCTCGCCGTCGTCGAGCCGGGCGAGCGGACGGTCGCATCTGGCGTCACGAACCTGGTCCGCCTGGGCGGCTGGGCGATCGCGCCCGCGCTCGCCGGCAGCCTGATGGCGACCGAATCGCTGTACCTGCCCCTCGTCATCGGGGCCGGCATGAAGATCGCCTACGACCTGCTGCTCTGGCGCGCCTTCCGCGGCGTCAAGCCATCGGAGGAGCAGGGCCGCAGCTAGCTCGGTGTCCGGGCAGCACTGCGGGCTTGATCGCCGGCCGCGAGGCGCAGATACTGGCGGCGATACTCCAGGAGGGTAGCTGATGCATCGGCTCGTCGGCTTGGCCGTTGTCTCTCTGCTTGCCGCGGCGCTGGCGGCCGCAGAATCGGCGGGAGCGCTCGCCGCCGGCGACGGCGAGCTGCTCCTGCGCGGCACGCTCAGCACGCGCGCGCGGATCGCCCTGCCACCAGAGGCCATCGCCTTCCTCGAGCTGCGCGCGGGGGCGCCCGAGACCGGCACCCTGATCGTCGAGCAGCGCTGGGCCACGGCCGGACGCCAGGTGCCCCTGGCCTTCGCGCTCGCCCTGCCGCATGCCCTGCTCGCGGGAGCGGGCCCGCTCGCGCTGCGCGGGGGCATCCTCGTCGCCGGTCGGCCGGCCTGGATCTCCGAGCCGGTCGCCCTCGCCGCCGAAGCGCCTGGCGCGGACCTGGGCGCGCTCGACCTCGCGCCCGCGCCGCCCGGCGCCTTCGCGGTCGTCTTCCGCTGCGGGGAGCGGCGCGTCGCCGTGGGCTACAACGCGCGCGAGCTGCTGCTCGCGATCGACGAGGAGCGCTTTCCCCTGCGGCAGACGATCGCCGCCTCCGGCGCGCGCTACGTGGCCCGCGCGGACTCGACGATCGAGCTCTGGAACAAGGGCGAGGACTTCATGGTCACCCTGCGCGGCGAGCGGCTGCCCGACTGCGGCGCCGTCCCCGCCGACCGCTAGGGGAGCCGGCTCGCCGCGCGCCGTGCCGGCGAGGCGCTCCTCGCTCGCGCCGCCGAGGTGGAAGCCGCCGATCACGGCGTGCAGGCGCTCGCCTGCGTGCAGGGCGAGCGCATGGCTCAGCGTGTTGATCAGCCCGGCATGGCCGCAGCCGAGGACGACCACCGGGCCGTGGGCAGTGCGCGCCGATCGACCGCGTTTCGCCGCCGCGGATCGCGTAGCGCGCCATCGCCCCCCGCGGGTGCTGGTTTCACGCGCGGCGCCGCAGGGCGCGAGAGCCGCTTTCCCGATTGCCGGCACGAGGGCGAGCCGGGCTGCTCGGTGCAGGCGGCGATCGCCGCAGGCCGCTTGCAGCCCGAGGCGCTCGCCCACTGGCGCAAGCTGGAGAAGGAGGCGCGGGCCAATGCGCGGCGGCGGGATGTCCGCCTGCGCCGCGAGGACGAGCGCGCCTGGGGACGCCGCTACGCGCAGGTGGTGAAGAACTACCGGCCGAAGCGCCGCGAGGCGCGCTAGCCGTGGATTGTACACGTGTACAAAACGAGCCGCCCTACCAGGTCGTGATCTGTCGCTACGAGGAGTGCGGCCCTCTCTGCGCCGGCAGGGCGGGCTGAGCCGCGCGCGGCTTGCGGCACTGCACCGAGATCAGTTTCGAGGTCGCCTGCGGCGGGTCGGCGCTCAGCCAGTCCGTCGCCCGGATGTCCTCGAAGCCCGCGGTGCGGGCGTAGTCCAGTGCTTGCTCCAGGGTGTACGTGCGCCCCCAGCGCTCGTTGGCCTCGGTCTCCACCAAGTGCCCGTCGACGAACTTCTCGAGGATGAAGAGCCAGCGCCAAACGTGGGTGGCCGGGTCGTGCCGCATCTGCTTGCGCCAGGCGAGGACGGCTCCGTCGGGCGCGCAGATCCAATCGCCCGTCCAGCGGTCGTTGTCCTCGTGGTCGGCGGGCACGAGCTGGAGGTCATAGAGGAAGTGGCCGCCGGGCTCCAGGTGCGCCATCACGCGCTGGAAGGTGGCCGCGATGTCCCGGTCCTCGGTGAAGAGCCCGAGTCCGCCGGAGTCGAGGAGGATCGTGCGGAAGCGGCACGGCAACGCGAAGTCCAGCATCGACTGCGCGTGGACCACTGGCCGCAGGCCCTGCGCCGCGCCGGCGGCCAGGCAGCGGGCCGTCATGTCCGGGGAAGTGTCGATCCCGATGACGTCGAGGCCTTGCGCGAGGAGTGGAAGCAGGATCTTGCCCGTGCCGCTGCCCAGCTCCAGCGCCGGCTGCCCGAGCTCCCGGATCTTCGCTCCCAGATACGCGACTTCCGGGCCCGGATCCGTCGCGGCCGAGACCAGCTCGTACCACTCCGCATGGAGCTTGCGGTACTCCTTCTGCGCCATCCCCTCCCCTCCAGTCGCGGGCCGCACGAAGCCGCCCTGTCGCCGCTCAGGGCAGCAGCGCGGCCGCCAGCCCGTTGATGTAGTCCTCGATGGCCGTGTAGCCCGAGGGCATGACGGTCGCGTGATCGCTCGGGTCCGCGGGGCTGAGGCCGCGGGCGCTCTCCCAGGCGTCGGCCATGCCGTCCTCATCGGCGTCGGCGGGCGGCGTGCCGGGCGCGAGCCCCGCCATCAGATCGGCGGGGATGCGCGCGCCCCACTCGCCCGTGCGCT
>VGXI01000240.1 GCA_016873475.1 bacterium
GGGGCCGAGGCGGCCCACTTCCTCCATGCGGTGCGCGAGACCGCGGAAGCTCGCGAGTCCGCGGGCAAGGCCCTCGGCGTCGTCGGCGAAGGGCAGCACCAGCGAGACGGCGGCCAGGGCATTGGCGAGGTTGTGGCGGCCCGGGATCGGCAGCGCCGCGGCCTCGAGGAGCGTGCGCTCGCGGCCGCCGTAGCGGAAGGCGAGGCGGCCCCCGGCGAGGAAGCTGCCCTCGCCGCCGGGCGGCGGTCCGCCGAGCGAGAAGGGCAGGCGGCGCGCAGGGCAGCTCGCGAGCCGGCGCGCGGCCTCGGCGTCCTCGCCGAGCACGAGCGTGTCGGCCGGGCCCATCGCCGCAAAGAGCTTCAGCTTCGCGGCGTAGTAGTCCTCCAGGCGCCCGTAGCGGTCCAGGTGATCCGGGCTCAGGTTGAGCAGGGTGGCGCACTTGGGATGGAAACGCGTGAAGGTCTCGGCCTGGAAGCTGCTCACCTCGACGACGTAGAGTTCCGCGTCCGGCTCCTCGATCAGCAGTTCGGCCAGCGGCCGACCGAGGTTGCCGCCCGCGGGCGCGCGCCGGCCCTGGGCTGCGAGCAAGTGGGCCGCGAGGCTGGTCACCGTGCTCTTGCCGTTGCTGCCCGTGACGGCGAGGATCGGCACCGGGCAGCGCAGGAAGGCCTCCTCGAGTTCGCCGGTGATCGGCAGGCCCTCGGCGAGGGCGGCCCGCAGCGCGGGGCTCGTCGGCGGCACGCCGGGCGAGAGCAGCACGCGGGCGACGCCCGCCAGCCACTCGGGCTGGAAGGCGCCCTGGCAGCGCTCGGCGCCGGCCAGCTCGCGCGGGAGCGCCGGGGGCAGGGCCTTCTCGTCGGCGAGACGCACGGGCTCGCCGGCCGCGACGAGGAGCCGCGCGGCGGCGATGCCGCTGCGCCCCGTGCCCAGGATCAGCGTCAGTCCGGCGCCCACCCTGCCCCCCCTAGCGCAGCTTGAGCGTGCTGAGGCCGACCATGGCCAGCAGCACGGCGAGGATCCAGAAGCGCACGACCACCTTGGACTCGTGCCAGCCGCCCAGCTCGAAGTGGTGGTGCAGCGGCGCCATGCGGAAGACCCGCCTGCCGCGCCGTTTGAAACTCCAGACCTGCAGCATCACGCTGAGCGCTTCGAGTACGAGCACGCCGCCGAGGACGACGAGCAGCAGCTCCTTCTTGATCAGGATGGCGACGGTGCCGAGCGCGCCGCCCAGGGCGAGGCTGCCCGTGTCGCCCATGAAGAGCTCGGCCGGGTGGGCGTTGAACCAGAGGAAGCCCAGGCTCGCCCCCACCATCGCCGCGCAGAAGACGGTCAGCTCGCCCGCCCCCGGCAGATAGACGATGTTCAGGTAATCGCTGAAGACGCGGTGGCCGCTCACGTAGGTCAGTCCCGTGAAGGCGACGAAGACGATGCTGACGACGCCGATCGCGAGGCCGTCGAGGCCGTCGGTGAGGTTGACCGCGTTGCTGGTCCCCGTGATGACCAGCACGACGAGCGGAATGTAGAAGAGACCCAGGTTGAGCAGCACGCCCTTGAAGAAGGGCAGCTCCATCGTCTCGCCCGCGTGACCGGCTTCCAGCGGGAAAAAGTAGAGCACGAGACCGAGCGCGAGGCCAAGCGCGATCTGGCCGACCAGCTTGTAGCGGCCCACCAGGCCCTTGCTCTGCTTCTTCACCACCTTCAGGTAGTCGTCCATGAAGCCGAGCAGTCCGGTGCCCAGGGTGACGGCGACGACGAGCTGGATGTAGCGGTTCGTCAGGTCCGCCCAGAGCAGGGTCGGCGCGATCACGCCGGCGAGGATGAGGAGGCCGCCCATCGTCGGCGTGCCCGCCTTCTGCTTGTGCCCCGCCGGGCCCTCGGCGCGGATCTGCTCGCCGAGCTGCAGCCGGCGGAGGCGGCGGATCAGCCAGGGCCCCAGCAGGAAGCTGATCACGAGCGCGGTCACGAAGGCGTAGGCGCTGCGGAAGGTGATGTAGCGCAGGACGTTGAAGCCGCTGAACCAGTCGACCAGCAGGCCGTGCAGGTGGTAGAGCATCTAGGTCCGCACCTCGCGCGCTTGCCCCGCCGCCTGCTCGAGCGCGGCGATCACGCGCTCCATCGCCATTCCGCGCGAGCCCTTGACGAGGATGAGGTCGCCCGCGCCGAGCTGCGGTGCGAGCGCCGCGGCCAGGGTTTCCGGATCGGGGTAGTGGCCGGCCGCGAGCCCGCCCGCGCGGGCCGCCGCCACCAGCTCTGCGCAGAGCGGCCCGCAGGCGAGGAGCCCCGCGAGGCCGCCGCGCGCGGCGGCCTCCGCCCCGAGGGCGCGGTGCGCCGCCGGTCCGGCCGCGCCGAGTTCCAGCATGTCGCCGAGCGCCGCCCAGCGCCGGCCGCCCGCGGGCGCGCTCGCCAGCCAGGCGAGGGCCGCGCGCATCGAGTCCGGGTTCGCGTTGTAGCTGTCATCGACCAGGGTCCAGTCGCCGAGGCGGAAACTGCCGCCGCGGTTCGTCTCGCGGAAGGCGGCCGGCGCGGCCGCGGCCAGCGCCGCGGGCTCGGCGCCGAGCTGGCGCGCGAGCAGCCAGGCCGCGGCGAGCGCGAGCTGGCTGTGCGGCCAGGGGCGCGGTAGGCGGATCGCCACGCCCTCCAGGCGCAGGCGGCGCGCCCCCGGGCCCTCGGGGCCGAGGTCTTCCACGCGCAGGTCAGCGGCCGGTCCCCGCCCCCAGCGCAGGACCCGCGCCCGGGTCAGCGCCGCCAAGCGGGCGGCGAAGGGGCCGTCGGCGTCGAGCAGCAGGAGCCCTCCGGCGGGGAGCGCCGCCGCCAGTTCCCCCTTCGCGCGGGCGACGCCCTCGAGATCGCCCAGCACCTCCAGGTGCGCGGCGCCGATGTTCGTGATCACCCCCGCCTGCGGGGGAAAGAGCGCGGCCAGGCGCGCGATCTCGCCGAAGCTCGAGCAGCCCATCTCGAGGACGAGGTAGCGCGTCCCCGGCGGCGTGGCGAGCACGGTGCAGGGCAGGCCGATCTGGTTGTTCAGGTTGCCCTCGCTCGCGCGCGTCGGGCCGAGCGTGGCGAGCAGCGCGGCGCAGCAGTCCTTGGCCGCCGTCTTGCCGTTGCTGCCCGTGACGCCGACCACGAAGGGCGCGAGGCGGGCGAGCCAGGCGCTCGCGAGCGCCTGCAGCGCGCCGAGCGCGTCCTGCACCAGGAAGAGCGAGGTCGCCGCGTGCGCTGGGTCGGCGGCCAGGCCCGCGTAGCGCTCTGCGTCGGCGAGCAGGGCGCCGCCCGCGCCCGCGGCGAGGGCGGCCGCCGCAAACGCGTGGCCGTCGGTCTGCGCGCCGGGCAGGGCGACGAAGAGCTCGCCGGACGCGAGGCGCCGGCTGTCCTGCCGCGCGCCGGCGATCGGCCGCGCGCCGAGCCGGGCCGCGCGCAGCTCGCCGGCGCCACGCAGCGCCCCTTCGATCCAGCTCGGCTCGATCATGCGCGCTCGCTCCGCTCCGCCCAGGCCTTGCCCAGTTCCTCGGCGTCGTCGAAAGGCTGGAAGACGCCGGCGATCTCCTGCGTGCACTCGTGGCCCTTGCCGAGCAGCGCGACGAGATCCGCCGGTCCGGCCAGCGCCAGCGCGAGGCGAATGGCGCGGGCCCGGTCGGGCTCCTTGTGCCAGCTTTTCCCCGCGCGGTCCATCCCTGTTTCGATCTCGGCGAGGATGGCGAGGGGATCCTCGCTGCGCGGGTTGTCGCTGGTGAGCACGACGAGGTCGGCGCCCGCCTGCGCCGCGGCGCCCATCAGCGGCCGCTTGCCGCGGTCGCGGTCGCCCCCCGCGCCGACGACGGCGATCAGGCGACCCGGGCAGAGCGGGCGCAGGGCCGCCAGCACGCGGGCGATGGCGTCCGGGCTGTGAGCGTAGTCGACGAGGGCAGCCGGCCCGCCCGGCAGGACGACGCGCTGCAGGCGGCCCGGCACGCCCGCGAAGGCCGCCAGGCGCTCGGCGAGGAGGACGGGCGGCTGGCCCAGCGCGAGGCAGAGGGCGAGCGCGCCCGCCGCGTTGCTCACGTTGAAGTCGCCGATGAGCGGCGACACGAAATCCTGCCGCCCGGCGGCCCAGCGCAGGGCGAAACGGCTCGCCGTGGCGGCGAGCGCCTCGGCCTCGATGCGGAAGTCGGCGCCCGGAGCGCGGCCGTAGCTCAGCACGCCGTCGGCGCCCGCCAGCGGGCCGAAGGCGGGATCGTCCGCGTTGACCAGGGCCGGCGCACTGGCCCGCCGCAGCGCCAGCAGGCGGAGCTTGGCGGCGCGGTAGCGCGCCATGTCGCCGTGGTAGTCCAGGTGGTCGCGGCTGAGGTTCGTGAAGAGGACACCCGCGAAGGCGAGGCCGGCCACGCGCTCCC
>VGXI01000241.1 GCA_016873475.1 bacterium
GCGGCGACGAGGCGGGCCAGGAAGCCCTCAGCGATGGACTCGTGCAGGAAGAGGCGGCGCGTGCTCGTGCAGCGCTGGCCGGCCGTGCCGACGGCGCCGAAGATCACCCCATTGAAGGCCATGTCGAGGTCGGCGCTCGCATCCACGATCACCGCGTTGTTGCCGCCCAGCTCGAGCAGGCTGCGGCCGAGGCGCCGGGCGACGGCCTCGCCGATCTGCCGGCCCATGCGGACGGAGCCCGTGGCGCTGATCAGGGGCAGGCGACGGTCGTTGATCATCCCCGGCCGACGACGAGGGTGAAGATCGGCGGCAGGTCGTGGGCCTTCATTACATCGTTGCAAATGTGCTGGACCGCGATCGCCGTCAGCGGCGTCTTGCTCGAAGGCTTCCAGATGCAGGTGTCGCCGCAGATGGCGGCGATCATCGCGTTCCAGGCCCAGACGGCGACGGGGAAGTTGAAGGCCGTCACGATGCCGATCGGCCCGAACGGATGCCACTGCTCCATCAGGCGGTGGCCCGGGCGCTCGCTGGGCAGCGTGGGCCCGCCGATGGTACGCGAGAGGCCGACGGCGAAGTCGGCGATGTCGATCATCTCCTGGACCTCGCCGAGGCCCTCGGTGGTGATCTTGCCCATCTCGTAGCTGACGAGCTTGCCCAGCGGCTCCTTGTAATCGCGGAAGGCGTTGGCGAACTCGCGCACGATCAGGCCGCGCTGGGGCGCGGGCACGAGGCGCCACTCGCGGAAGGCGGCGGTGGCCGCCGCGGCCACCTTCTCGTAGTCGGCAGGCCCGGCCTGCAGCACGGTGCCGATCTGGCTGCCGTCCGTCGGCGAGTAGACCGCCAACTCGCCGCCGCTGGGCCCCGCGATCCACTCGCGGGTGCTCGCCCCGGAGTTGACCTCCGTCAGGCGCAAGCTGCGCATGAAGTCCTTCATCACTCATCCCCCTCTGTGCATGGATGCGGCGCTGCCAGCGCTTGCCGCCGCGCCGCGTGCCGCCAAGAAACAGCGGCGGGACCTCCCCGTCAATGCCGAGGCCGTGGCTGGCGGGCTGGAGAGGGGGCTCGCGGGCCTGCGCGCCGAGCGCCTGTGCAGCGGCGCTCGGGCGCAGGTCCGCGAGTCCCTACTTGAGCAGCGTGAGCTTGAGGCTCGTCAGTGGGCGGCCGTCCAGGCTCAGGCGGGCCAGGTAGACGCCGCTCGGCAGCTGCCCGGCGTTCCAGGTCAGCTCGAGGGGACCGGCCGCCATCGGTCCGTCCAGCGGCTGCGCCACTTCGGCGCCCGTGGCGTCGAAGATGCGCAGGCTCGCCTGCCCGGCCCCCGGCAGGCTGAGGCGGAGCGTGGTCTGCGGGTTGAAGGGGTTCGGGTGGGCGCTCAGGCTGGCAAGCGCCGCCGGCACGCCGGGCTCGACGGCCGTCAGGTCGTCGTTCGTCGCCACGACCTCGAAGTCGTCGATCAGCGCTTCCACGAGGCTGCCGCTGCCGGTGTCGCTGGCGATGAAGCGCACGCGCATCTGGCTGGTCAGGGGTAGGATCGCGGCGAGATTGTCGAACTCCGCCTTCACCCAGGGATAGGCGCTGTCGGTGACCACCTCGAGGCTCACCCAACTCGTGCCGCCGTTGTTCGAGATGTCGACGAGGAAGTCGTCGTCGTGGCTGGTCTCGTCCGTGTACCAGCGCCAGTAGGAGAGGCCGGCCCAGCTCGCGCCCTCGAGATCGAAGATGGGCGAGAGTAGGGTGGTCTTGCCGCCGTCGACGTCCTGATCGCCGGCGCTGCCGCCCGGCACGCCGTTGCCCGTCACGAAGCAGAGCGTGCCGGGGTCGGGCGTGTGGTCGTACTCGGGCTGGTAGCTGGTGCCCACGGGATCGGCGCGGATCCAGATGCCCGTCGTCGCGTTGTCACCGGCCACGCCGAGGGTCCAGCCCAGGTTCTGCTCGACGTCGTCGCGGAAGACCGCCGTCACGCCGGCGCGGAAGCCGTAGAGCGCGCCCGGCGCGCCCTCGGGGGCGCTGGCCGTGTACCCGGCCGCGTCGGCGGCGCTCAGGTAGTACTCGATGTGGCTGCCCGGGAGCTGAGCCGGGATGCTCGCCGTGAAGCCGTTGGGCTGGCCGCTGGCCGCGAGGGTCAGGGTCTGGAAGGCGCCGCCGTTCACGCGGTAGTGCAGGAGCAGGCTGGCCGGCACGAGCGGCTCGGCGGCCTGGATGACGGCGTCGACCGCGAAGGGTCCCAGGCTCTCGCTATGCGCGAGCGGCGCGTGCGCGATCGCGATGTGGAAGGGCCGCGCCATGACGGCGAAGGTCGCGAGCGCCGCCTTCACGTTCTTGAACATGAAGGCGAAGTTGTTCGCGCTCGTGCCGATGACGTCGTTGGAGGTGTGGATGTAGGGGCTGTAGGCGTTGCTGTCCTCGAAGAAGAAGATGGCGCGGAAGCCGTTCCCCCAGAAGGACGCGTGATCGCTGCTGCCGCCCGAGAGGTAGCCCTCGATGGCGGCCAGCTCCGGCACATAGGTCGCGATCGCCGCGTAGGCCAGATCGGCCAGCGGATCGCTCGTGCTGTTGCTGATGATGTCGATGTCCTCGGGATCGCTCGTCGACTTGTAGCAGAGCATGTCGAGATTGAGCATGCCGACGATGTCCATGCCCGCGGCTGCCGCCTCGGCGGCCCAGGCATCGCTGCCGACCAGACCCTGCTCCTCGCCGCTGAAGGCGATGAAGATCGTCGTGTACTCGAAGTCGTGAGCGGCCATCGCCTTGGCGGCCTGCAGCACGCCCACCGTGCCGGTGGCGTTGTCGTCGGCGCCCGGCGCGTAGCTGTCGCCGCTGAAGTTGGTCGAGTCGTAGTGGCCGCCGATCACCACGTAGCGATCGGGGTAGACCGCGCCCGGCTTCACGCAGACGACGTTGTCGTTCCAGCTGTTGTAGCTGTGCAGGGTGACGTCGGCGTAGCCGTAGCTGAGGAACCGGTCGCGGATCCATAGCGAGGCATTCAGGCCGCCCGTGTACTGCGAGTGGCGCGTCCCGAAGTTCTGCAGGGTCTGCACCTGGCTCTGCAGCTCGCTCTGCACGACGCCGGCCACCATCGCGGTGATCACGGGATCGGCGTCGCGCAAGGGCGCCGGCTCCGTCCAGGGGCTGCGCACGAAGCGCAGGGGGCGGCGGAAGACGCGCTGGATGTCCGGCAGGCAGCTCGGCGTCAGGGCGAGATCGCCGGCCGGCACGCTGAGCAGCCGGTAGGCGCCAGCATCGCGCAGCACGCGAGTGCCGGCAGGATCGGGGTGCTCGGTGTGCGCCGCGCCCGGGGCGTGGCGGTAGGCGATCAGGTACTCGCGCGTGCCGTCGTCGCTGGGATCGAGGACCTCCACGCTGCGGCCCCAGGCGCGAAGCTGCGCCAGCTCGGCCTGGTCGACGAAGGCGAGGTAACCGTCCGCGGCCGGCAGCTCGGCGACGAGGAAAAGCTCGCGGTCGGCGAGCGCCGGTCCCGTCTCGCCGGAGCCGGCGATGCGGACGAGCAGCTTGCCGGTGCCGGCGGCGCCGGCAACGGAAACGGCGAGGCAGAGCAAGGCGAAGGTGGCGAGGAGGCGCTTGCGCATGGGGACTCCTTGGCTGGCGGCGCGAACGGCGAGCAGCGCCCAGGTGCCCGGGGGTCTGCCGGGCCGGGTGGCCGCTAAATTGTAGCAGGAGAGCGGGGCCCTCGCCAAGGGCGAGCGCCCTCGACTAGAAGCGCTGGACCAAGCCGGCCTCGAGGCGTTCGCCGCTGTGGCTGAAGCCGCCCACTGGCGGGTCGCGATCGACGGGGGCGTCGTAACGATCCAGCTCCTGGCGACTGGCCTCGACGAAGAGCGCCACGTTCGCCCAGATCGGCCACTGGACGCCCAGCGCCGCGCGCCAGCCGTGCCCATAGCGCACGAGCTCGTCGATGGGCCGGTAGTCCTCCCAGGCCGCCTCGTAGCCCTGGCTGTAGCCGCTGCTCTCCGCGTGGATGCGGCTGACGAGCAGGCCGGCGCTGGCCTGCGGGTGGAGCGGCCCCAGGCGCGGCAGCTGGCTGCGCAGGAAGAGCTCGCCCAGGGCGGTGAAGGCGGTGAAGCGGTAGCGGACCGGGTAGTTGCCGCTGCCCAGCGACAGCTCGCGCTCGACCTCGCTCTTGTCGCTCGCGCTGATCGCGGCGCCGAGGCGCAGCGGGCCCCAGACGCGATAGTCGTAGCGCAGGCTCCAGGTGTTCAGCTCGCTGCGGTCGAAGAAGTCCGCGTAGTCGTCATCGGCGAGCTCGAGCACGCCGAAGCTGAGACCGACGGTCGAGCGCAGGGGATCCGGGGGCACCAGGAGGCCG
>VGXI01000242.1 GCA_016873475.1 bacterium
TCTTCGTAGTGGATGACGGCATCGGCGATGGCGGCCGAGCTGATCGTGTTGTCGGGCGTGATGTCGCGACTGCGGATGATCCCGCTGAGGGTCATCTGGTCGGTCTCGCCGTTGCGCTTGACCTCGCGATGGCCTTCGATGCGGAACATGCCGCCGGGCAGCTCTTCCATGATGCGCACGCTCATCACGGCGCTGAGCTGGCCGCTGCGCGTGGTGTTGCCCTCGCCGTCGTACTTGGTCTTCTGCTTGAAGCCCCAGAGTGGGATGAAGTTCAGCGCACCCTCGCCGGGGCCGCCGCCGGTCTCGTGCTCGTTCTCGGTGGCGGTCTTGGCGTCGCTGCTCGCGCTCGAGTTCTCGATGATGATCACGGTGAGCAGGTCGCCGGGCCGGTGCGCCTTGACGTTGGCGTAGAGGCTGCCGCCCGCATCGCTGTCCCACAGCGACTCGGCAACGCCGATCGGCGCCGCGCAGGTCGCGCAGAGGAGCGTGATCAGGACGAGCAGGAGGGGGCGCTTCATGAGGAGCCTCCCGGTTGGCTGAGGTAGCTGGGGACGACGAGCCCGGGGCCGGCGACGCGGTAGCGCCGCTGCACCTGGCCGTCGAGATGCTTGACGCCGACGAGTTCGCCGAGCGCACCGTCCTCGCGGGCGATGCCGCGCAGGCTGACGGTGACGCCGCCGCGCTCCAGGCGGACTTCGACCTCGCGGCCCGCCTTCACCAGGGGCGCCGGCCGCGCGTTGCGCCGGGTGACGACTTCACCCGCGCGCAGCGGCTCGCTGATCAGGGCGCCGGGAAGCGCGGCGAGCGGCAGCGGCTCGCCCGAGATGTGGAAGGCGTCGCGCTCTTCCTCGCGCCACTCGCCGAGCCGAGCGCCGCGTGGCAGCGGCGCGGTCACCACGCCCACCCGCAGCGGCCGCGCGCAGGGGAAGGCCAGCTCGAGGACCTGCTCGAAGCCGACAGCATCGGTGAGGGTGAGGCGGGCGCTGCCGTTCGCGCGGGGCTGGCCGTCCGGCAGGGCGAGTCGCCACTGCAGGCGCGGCGCCGCACAGACCAGCTCCGCCGGCCAGCCCTCGACCTCGCCGGAGAGGCGCAGCCCGAGCGAGTCCAGGCGCGCCGTCAGCTCCGCGCGCACGGCGTTCGCGAGCGGGGCCAGCGCGACGACGACGCCCGGCGTGTGCAGCTTGACCTGGGCCGGCCCGCTGAGCCGCCCGGTCCAGCCCCAGTCGGCGAGCTGGCGCGCCAGGCGCTCGCGATCGAGGAGCGCGGTCTCACCGGGCGCCGGACTCTGCGCCACCCGGCGAGCATCGAGCGCGCCGGCGCTGCCCGCGGCGAGGAGATCGCCGAGCAGCACGACGCGGCCCGTGCAAGCGAGCGTCTCGCGGAGCGCGAGCGACTCCTGTCCCGTCGCCGGCGCGGCGAGGAGCAGCAGGCAAGAGGCGAGCAGCGCGAGGTGTCGCATCGGCGCTACCGCTTGATCTGGCTGGTGACGCCGAGCATGTCCTCGGCGGTCTGGATGGCCTTGGAGTTCAGTTCGTAGGCGCGCTGCGCCTCGATCAGGCGCACCATCTCCTCGACGACGCTGACGTTGCTCATCTCGAGCAGGCCGGACTCGACGGTGCCGAGCCCGTCCTGGCCCGGCTCGCCGAGCGTCGCCTGGCCGCTGGCCTCGGTCTCCGCGTAGAGGTTGCTGCCGACGGCGCGCAGCCCGGCGGGGTTCGCGAAGCGGTACACCTCCAGGCTGCCGAGCTCGCTCGACTCCTGTTCGCCGTCGGAGCGCACGAGGATGCGCCCATCGCGCTGCACGCCCACTTCGGTCGCCGTCTCGGGGAAGCTGAAGCCGGGCGCGACGCGCATGCCGCCTGCGGTGACGAGGCTCCCCTCGCCGTCGAGCGAGAAGCTGCCGTCGCGGGTGTAGGCGTAGCTGCCGTCCGGGAGTTCCACGCGGAAGAAGCCGTCCCCCGTGATCGCGAGATCGAGCGCGTTGCCGGTCACCATCGTCGAGCCCTGGCCGAAGTCGCGGCGCACCGCGGCCAGGCGCACGCCGTGGCCGATCTGCACGGGCTGGATGCCGGCGGCCGCCGCCTGGCGCTGGTTGGGCGCGATCGTCTGGTAGAGCAGATCCTGGAACTCGGCGCGCGCGGCCTTGAAGGCGGTCGTGTTCACGTTGGCCAGGTTGTTGGCGATCGTGTCCACGTAGAGCTGCTGGGCGCGCATGCCGCTGGCTGAAGTGGACATGGCTCTCATCATCGTTCGCTGCTCCTCGTGCTCGCGACGCGCGTCTGGCGCTCGTCGGTGGCGGGCGCCGCAGCGCCCGGTTCATCGCTCGGTGCGGCGCGCTCGCCGCCGATCAGGCGCGCAGGACGCCGACGCGCTCGACGGCCACGCGCAGTAGCTCGTCCGCGGCCTGCGCCGCCTTCTGCGCCATTTCATAGCTGCGGAAGGCGCGGATCATCGCGACCATCTCCTCCAGCGGCTCCACGTTCGAGCCCTCGCGGCGCCCCGCCTGCACGCTCACTTCCTCGAGCGGCACCTCTTCGTAGCCACCCGGCGCCTCGAGCAGGTTGTCGCCGCCGCGCCGGAGCTCCGTGCCCGCGAGCGGGCGGACGATACTCAGGCGCCCGGCGGCGCGACCGCTGTCGAGGAGGCTGCCGTCGGGCAGGATGCTCGGCTGACCGTCGATGCGCAGACTGCCGCCGTCAGCGAGCACGGGATGGCCGGAGGAGTGCAGGAGTTCGCCGTCGGGTCCCAGCGCGAAGCCGCCGTCGCGGGTCAAGCGGGGACCGTCGGGCGTCTCGACGAGGAAGTAGCCTTCCCCCATCAGTGCCACATCGAGCGCGTTGCCGGTGCTCTCGAGCGGCCCTTGAGCGGTGGAGGTGAGCGCGGACACGCTGAGCCCCGCCGACCTGGCCGTCTGGCCGGGCACGGCCGCCAGCGGCGCCTGCTCCACGCGGCTGATCAGCTTCTGGAAGCCGGGCGTGTTCGCATTGGCGAGGTTGTTGGCGATCAGTTCGTGGCGGCGCTGCTGAACGAGCATCGCCTGGCCACTGCTGTGCAGGGCCTTGATCATCGGCTGCGCTTCTCCCCGGGCGCGCAGGCCGCTTCTCCCGAACGGCAGGCGGCGCCCGCGCCGGCACATCAAGGCGCATGCCACGCCGCGCGCGGCGCTCCGCGCGGCTCACCCGCTTGTGCGAGCGTCATTTGGGGGGGAGGCGCCGCAGGGGCCGGGGGGAAAAGGCGGCCGCTCCCGGTGGGCATTTCTTCCCGGTCGGGGCGCGCCGTGCCGCAGACGGACTCAGGCGCCCGTACTCGCCTCGTTGCCGCTGCGAATGTCGAGGATCTGGTCGAGGCGGGTGATCTTGAAGACCCGCGTGACGTGGCTGCGCAGGTTGGCCAGGATGAGCCGCTGGCCCTGCCGTTCCATCCGCTCGTGCAGGGTGACCAGGAAACCGAGCCCCGAGCTGTCGATGTAGTCGAGGGCCTCGAGATCGAGGACGACCGTGGCCGGCCCGTCGAGCAGGGCCTCGACTTGCCGGGAGAACTCGGGCAGCGAGTAGACCTCGATCTCGCCCTTCACGCTGAGGGTGACCTGAGTCCCCTCGTCACTCCGTCGGATTTCCATCAGGCCATCCCTTCTGCGTGGGTGTTGAGGAGGAGCGCCGTCAGATCGTCGGACCAGGGCGTCTCGCCCCGGTGCCGCTCGAGTTCGGCGAGCAAGCTGTCCAGCCAGGCGGCGGCGCTGGGCCCCGCCTCGGCCAGCCGCGCCTGCAGGCGCGCGAGGCCGAAGTGCTCGCCCGCGCGATTGCGCGTGTCCGTGAGTCCATCCGTGTAGACGAGCAGGCGGTCGCCCGTCGCGAGCTGCAACTCCAGCTCCGGGTACTGCTGATCCGCGCGCAGCCCGAGAGGCAAGCCCCCCTGCTGCTCGACGCTCTCGCTGCTGCCGTCCGCATGCGCGAGCAGCACGGCTTCGTGCCCGGCCGAGGCCAGGCGCACGCGCCACCCGCGGCCGCTGATGCGCAGGACGCAGGCGGTGACGAAGTGCCCGCGCAGACCGCCGCGGCCCAGGTACTCGTTCAGGCGCGCGAGCACGGCGCCCGGCTGCAGGTCCTGGTAGACGAGGCTGTGCGTCATCGCCTGCAGGCCGCTCATGCGGATCGCCGCCTGGATACCCTTGCCCGAGACATCGGCGACGATCGCGAGCAGGTCGCCGCCCGGCAGCTCGATGACGTCGAAGTAGTCGCCGCCGACGACCTGCGCCGGCAGGCTGCGACCGGCGATCTCCAGGTCCGGCCGCTGGGGCAGCACCGCGGGCAGC
>VGXI01000243.1 GCA_016873475.1 bacterium
CCCGGCTTCACACCCACCGACGTCGTCGAGACCGAGCTGATGGCCGGAGATCGGCTGGACATCTACCCGAGCCCGCTCGCCCGCGGCCTGCAGGCGACGATCCGCGCCTCCCGCAGCCCCGGCGCTGAGAGCGGCAAGCTGCTCGTCTTCGACGCGCAGGGCCGCACGGTGCGGCTCATCCAGGCGCGCGTGGCGGGCAACGAGGTCACGGCGCAGTGGGACGGCCGCACGGGCCATGGCGAGCGCGCCGCGGCGGGCGTGTACTTCATTCAGTGGCGCGATGCGCGCGGCAGCGCGTCGGGGAAGCTGGTACTCTTGGACTAGGGGCGCGGGCTCGCATCCTCTCGCCTGCGAAACAACGCAGGCGACCCGGATGCGAGCCCGCTTGCGCGAAGAGAAAGAGCCCGGCGTGCGGTCGCGCGCCGGGCTTCTGCATGCCCGCGAGTGTACACGTGTACAATCACCGCCCAAGCAGCAGCTCGAGCAGCGCCTGCGCGGCCTGCACCGGCTTCTTCACGCCCGCCAGCGCTGCGGCGAGCTTGTAACCCTGCGAGCCCTAGGCGCGCAGTGAGTCCTCGATAGGAGTGATCGAGGCCTGTACAAAGTGGCTATCCGTGAAGAATAGCGGATGGATCGCTCTTGGATTGTTACGCTGGATGGCGTTGCTCTATAATGGTCGGAATCGGACAGCAATGGGATCTCAGTAGGCCACTGATCGAGAGGTGTGCACTGTGGGAAGGGCGCGGCGGATCGCTTCTATGCTCTGGCTTGCCATCTTGGCCCTATCGATCGGTACTGCGCAGGGCCAGCCCAGCGGAGCCATCATCGGTTGGGGGGACCGGGTCGTCGTGGAGCAGGCTGAATTGGAGGACCTCGTCGCTGTGGCGGGAGGCGGCTTCCACAGTCTCGGCCTGAAGAGCGATGGGACGATCGTGGGATGGGGAGCCAATGGCGACGGCCAGTGCAGCGTCCCGGCGCCCAATGCCGACTTCATCGCCGTCGCGGCAGGCGAGCGCCACAGCCTCGGACTGAAAAGCGACGGGATGATCATGGCATGGGGAGACGATTACCATGGCCAGTGCAACATCCCGACGCCCAATGCCGACTTCATCGCCGTCGCAGGAAGTTATGCTCACAGCCTCGGCCTGAAGAGCGACGGGACAATCGTGGCATGGGGATACAATGACTATGGCCAGTGCAACATCCCGGCGCCCAATGCCGACTTCATCGCCGTCGCGGGCGGCTACTTCCACGGCCTCGGCCTGAAGAGCGACGGGACGATCGTGGCATGGGGGAACAACTACTACGGCCAGTGCAATGTCCCGGCGCCCAATGCCGACTTCATCGCCGTCGCGGCAGGCGAGCTCCACAGCCTCGGTCTGAAGAGCGATGGCACGATCGTGGCCTGGGGAATGAATAGCTCCGGCCAGTGCGACGTGCCGGCGCCCAATGCCGACTTCATCGCCGTCCGGGCAGGCGCGATACACGGCCTCGGCCTGAAGAGCGATGGAACGATCGTGGCATGGGGCCGGAATGACGATGGCCAGTGCGACGTGCCGGCGCCCAATGCCGACTTCATCGCCGTCGCGGGAGGTTGGGGTCACAGCCTCGGCCTTAAGAGCAATGGGACGATCGTGGCATGGGGATACAATACCTCCGGCCAGTGCAACGTTCCGGCGCCCAATGCCGACTTCATCGCCGTCGCGGCAGGCGGCTACCACGGCCTCGGCCTGAAGAGCGATGGGACGATCGTGGGATGGGGATCCAATAGCTACGGCCAGTGCAGCGTCCCAGCGCCCAATGCCGACTTCATCGCCGTCGCGGCAGGCGAGCACCACAGCCTCGGCCTGAAGAGCGATGGGACGATCGTGGCATGGGGAATGAATAGCTCCGGCCAGTGCAACGTCCCGGCGCCTAATGCTGACTTCATCGCCGTCGCGGCGGGCGACTCCCACAGCCTCGGCCTGAAGAGCGACGGGTCGATCTTGGCATGGGGAATGAATAGCTCCGGTCAGTGCAACGTCCCGGCGCCTAATGCTGACTTCATCGCCGTCGCGACAGGCGACTCCCACAGCCTCGGCTTGAAGAGCGACGAGACGATCGTGGCATGGGGATACAATAGCGACAATCAGTGCAACGTCCCGGCGCCCAATGACGACTTCATCGCCGTCGCCGGAGGCCGACACCACAGCCTTGGCCTAAAGAGCGACGGGACGATCGTGGCGTGGGGAAGAAACGACGATGGTCAGTGCAGCGTGCCGGGGCCCAATGCCGACTTCATCGCCGTCGCGGCAGGTTATGCTCACAGCCTCGGCCTGAAGAGCGACGGGACGATCGTGGCATGGGGGGACGACTACTGTGGTCTGTGCAACGTCCCGGCGCCCAATGCCGACTTCATCGCCGTCGCGGCAGGCGACTTCTACAGCCTCGGCCTCAAGAGCGCGGAGACTGGCGTTGCCGGAACCGAGTTCAGCGGCGCCGATCGCCTGCTGATCTACCCCAGTCCGCTCGGCCGCGGTCTCTTGGCGACGATTTGCGCCACGCGCGCAGCGGGCGCGGGAGGCGGCCAGCTTCGCATCTTCGACGCGCAGGGTCGCACGGTGCGGCTCATCCAGGCGCGCGTGGCGGGCAGCGAGGTCACGGCGCAGTGGGACGGCCGCACGGGCCATGGCGAGCGCGCCGCGGCGGGCGTGTACTTCATTCAGTGGCGCGATGCGCGCGGCAGCGCGTCGGGCAAGCTGGTACTTCTGGACTAGGGGCGCGGGCTCGCATCCTCTCGCCTGCGAAACAACGCAGGCAACGAGGGCGCGAGCGCACTAGCCCAAATGCAAAAAGAGCCCGGCGCGCTGTCGCGCGCCGGGCTTCTGTATGCCCGCGAGTGTACACGTGTACAATCAGCGCCCCAGCAGCAGCTCAAGCAAGGCCTGCGCGGCCTGCTTGCCCGGAATCGCGAAGTCGGGGCTGAGGTCCGGGTCCTCGTGGCGGCCGGGCGTCACGGCCGGGAGCCCCACGCAGGCCGGGCAGCCGTCCGCGCAGGCGCAGCCGGCGAGGATGTCGAGACACGCAGCGAGCAGGCGCTCCAGCTCGTCGTAGCCGACGCGGCTGTAGCCGAGGCCGCCGTGGAAGCGGTCGTAGACGAACAGCGCCGTCGCGCCCAGGTTGCTCGCGTCCACCACGCCGCCCAGGTCGGCGCGGTCGCACATCGCGAAGAAGGGCAGCGCGGCCTGCACGAGGTTCTTCACGCCGGCCAGCGCCTCGGCCAGCTTGTGGCCCTGCGCGTCGAGAGCGAGCACCGTGTCTTCGGTGGGCGCGATCCAGAAGGCCCGCGTGCGCAGGTGGTGCCAGGGCAGGTCCAGCTTGCCCCAGCCGATCGAGTCCAGGCTGCCGAACTTGATCTTCTTGAAGGCGAAGGTGGTCTTGCTGACGGTGACGTCGCCGAAGCCCAGCGTGCACGTTTCGGCGGCCGCGCCCGCGGGCCGCAGTGCCACCCGTTCCAGCCCCGCGTCCAGCTTCACGCGCTGCTCGCTGATGGGCTGCGTGTAGTAGTCCACCGCCCGCGGCTCGACGTAGGCCACCTTCTGGTCGAGATCCAGCTCGCGCACGAAGTGCGTCTCGCCGTCGTGCAGGTAGATCGCCTCGGGATAGACGAGCTGGCAGGCCCCGAGCAGATCCACGTTGCCGATCACGCTGTCGCCCGGCACCTGCACAATGCTGACCGTGTCGAGGACGCTCTGGCGCAGGTTCACCTCGGCGGCCGGATAGCTCGTCCCCGCGTGGAAGACCTGATCGCCCGCGCGCCTGAGCTCGCCCCGCTGCTCGAGGATCTCCATCACGCCCGGCGCGAGCGGGCCGAAGAGATCCTCGTCGGCCGGCGTGAGCGGCAGCTCGAAGGCCGCGCAGCGCAGGTGCGGCAGCAGGATGAAGGGGTTGCCGTGGTCGGCCACGGCTTGCTCGGGGTTCTGCCGGAAGAAGAACTCGGGGTGGCGCATGAGGTACTGGTCGATGGGGTCGTTGTGGCCGACCAGGATGGCGCAGCTCTCCGCCTCGCCCCGCCCCGCGCGGCCCGCCTGCTGCCAGGTGCTGGCCACCGTGGGTGGCAGGCCGACGAGGATCGCGGCGTCCAGGCTGCCGATGTCGATGCCCAGCTCCAGCGCGTTCGTGCTCGAGACGGCCATCAACTCGCCGCTGAAGAGCTGCCGCTCGATCTCGCGGCGCTCCTCGGGCAGGTAGCCGCCGCGGTAGGCGCGGATGCGCGCAGCCAGGTGCGGCGCCTCGCGCAGCAGGGCGTCGCGGCAGTAGCGGTCCC
>VGXI01000244.1 GCA_016873475.1 bacterium
ATCGCAACTACTGGGAGCAGGCCTTCATCGACCTGGAGCCGCTGATTCCCTTCACCGACCAGGTGCAGGTGCGCTTCCAGATCTGCGACCTGAACCTGCCCTCGCTGCTCGAGGCGGCCGTCGACGACTTCCGCCTGGAAAGCTACACGCCGAGTTCGACGGGAGCGCCCGACTGGCAGCCGCAGGCGGGGCCGCTCGCCCTGCTCGCGCGCAGCCATCCCAATCCCTGGCAGCCGGCCGGCGGCGAAGCGCAGGTCGCCTTCACGCTTGCGCGGCGCACGGCGCTCTCGCTCGCGGTCTACGACCTCGCGGGGCGCGCGGTGCGCCACCTGGCCGCGGGCGAGTACCCGGCCGGTGCGCATCGCCTCGGCTGGGACGGCAAGGACGACGCGGGTCGCGCGGTGAGCGCGGGCGTCTACTTCCTCCGTCTGGCGGCAGGCGGCGAGACGAGCGCGCAGCGCCTGGTGCTCTTGCGATAGGAGGTGGCGGCTGTCTCAGCGCTGCCGCTTCGCATCGCGATAGAACTGCCGGTAGAGGGCTTCTACCGTCCGGATACTTGTCGCGTCCGTCACCAGTGCTGCAGGTCCGAAGTCGTAGACCCGCTGGCGGTGGATCGTGGGTAAGTTCACCCCGGAGCAAGGGATCCAATTGCCGAGCTCTGCGATGATGAGGTCCCCGGCCACGAGCTTCACGTTCGCACCACGGGACCACCAGGTCTCGACAAGCTCCGTCGGGCCGAAGTACTGCGCACTTGTAGCTCGGCAGGGCTGGCCATGCACTACCCGAACCAGCTCGAGTTCGAGCGTCGATGCTGACCGGATGATGTCCGGGCTGGGGGAGATCTCCGAACAGGCGGAGAGAGCCAGGCTCGAGTCGAGGCGTGCGATCGAGATGATGCGAAAGACCCCCGCTACCGCGTCTGCCGGAGGCGGACACCGTCTTGGGTCAAGGCAGAGCGTCCTGAGGGCCTCGGCACGGATTCCCTTGGCGGCAGCGCGATAGGGCGGCCGGCCGCCCTTGACCCCGGCCGCACACGCAGCCGCCGAGGCCGCGAGCATGAGCAACACGAACCCCAGGCGCCGTATGGATCTCTCGAAGCGATTGCCCATCGCACCATTGCCAACCCGATAGGTGATCAATAGGCGCAGGGGCCACGGAGGCGCCCTGCGCCATGCAGCAGCAAGATAGGCTTCGCGTCGCCGTCAGTACAGCGCCTTGACGACGCCGAAGCTCGTCTCGGCCGCGGCCGTGCCGGGCTCGCAGGCCAGCGCGCTGGGGCAGCATTCGCCGTCCCAGTAGATGTGGCCGTCGCCCGCCAGCCCCGCGTACTCGATCTTCAAGACCAGCGACTGGCCGCTCAGCGCGAGCGGGTCGATGATCCCGAAATCGAAGCGGTAGAGGAAGCCGCAGTCCATCTCCGGATCGTAGTCGACGATGTTCAAGGCCACGGGGCCGCCGATCGCAACGAAGCTCTGCTCCTGGCCGCAGGTGCCGGTGCCGAGCGTCACGGTGACGGGGTTGCTGTGGCCCTCGTAGTTGTTCGACAGGTAGAGATCGGCCCAGAAGCTGAAGCCCGAGAGATTCAGGGCCAGCGGCGCCGTGCAGGCCCAGTAGGCAGCCGACCAGGGCAGGTACGGCAGATCCGCCAAGCGGCAATCGATGTCGCCCGGCGCGATCGCATCGGGCGCCATCGCCTCCCAGAAGGGCCCGATCCCGGTGTCGGTCCAGGCGTAGCCGCCGCCATCCGGGCCGTCGTTGATGAACCAGCTGATCGCCTGAGCGCTGGCCAGAGCGGGCAGCAGGAACAGCAACAGGGCAAGCAGTGTCGCGTGCACAGAGGTCTTCATCATCCCCTCCCTCCGCGGCCCCCGCGCCGGACCGCCGGAACGGGCCCTCCGTACCCGGCGCAGCAGCGACGGGCGGTCGCACGCATCGAGCATAGACCTTCGGGAAGCGCCTGTCACGCCGCGCGCGGCGCCCCAGCCGGCCGTCCCCCGTACTTGATGGCAATGTCGCAATTGTACTTACTTTCCTTGATCGCGTGGCATGGTCACTGCTAGCATCCGGCCTCTAACCAGGCGGCGGGCCCAGCCCCCCGCGAGGAGGATGCCATGCAGCGTGCAGCGACTCCGCGACGGCTACTGGCCGGCTGCATCTTGGTGATGCTTGCCGCGGCCCCGGCCGCCGCCCAGATCGAGGACCAGCTCTCCGCCTACACGGGCGACAATGCCACGGGCTACCTGCAGCCCCTGGCCGATGCCCTGGGCGCCAGCCTCAACGACGGCGCCTTCGCCTCGGCGCACATCCCGCGCTCGGCCTTTCGCCTGGGCCTGGAAGTGCGCCTGATGGGGGTCTACTTCGGCGACGACGATCGCAGCTTCAGCGCGACGACCGAGGGCGGCTTCTCGCCGGTGACCGAGGTGGACGCGCCGACGATCGCCGGTGACGGCGATGCCGTCGTCGTCGACGGCGACGGCGGCACTCAGTTCGCCTTCCCGGGCGGGTTCGATCTCAACTCCTTCGCCCTCGTCGTGCCCCAGCTCCGCGTGGGCGGCATCATGGGTTCGGAGGCCCTGCTGCGCTGGGCCTCCTTCGAGGCCGGCGATTCCGAGCTCGGCAAGATCGACCTGCTCGGCTTCGGCCTGCGTCACAGCATCTCGCAGTACATGCCGGCGCCCAAGTTCGACCTCGCGGCCGGATTCCTCTGGCAGCGCTTCAACATCGGCGAGAACACGAACGGCGACGACCTGATCTCCACCAGCGCCTTCTCGATCGGCGCCCAGGCGAGCAAGCGCTTCGGCGGCGCGATCACCGCCGAGCCCTTCGTCGGCCTGAGCGTCGACACCTTCTCGATGGAAGTCCAGTACGAGCCGGACGAGGGTGAGCTCATCGACCTCGAGTTCGAGAAGAGCACGAACATGCACCTGACGCTGGGCCTCGGCCTGAACCTGAAGGTGCTCAACCTGTCCGCTGCCTACAGCATCGCCGGGAACAACAGCTTCAACCTCGGCATGTCCCTGGGCAACCTGGGCTTCTAAGGAGGAACCATGAAAGCGATTCTGCGCCTTTTGCCGGTCCTCCTCCTGACGGCGCTCCTGGTCACGGGCCTGTCGAGCTGCCTGATGAAGGAGAAGGTGGTCGAGCTCGTGCTCACGGGCACGACCTCGGCCGAGTACAGCTACAACGACATCACCGAGGAGTACGACGAGAACGTCGTGCTCGACTTCACCGAGGAGCTGAATCAGGTCCTCGAGGATGCGGACATCAGTCGCGACGAGATCGAGAGCGCCTTCCTGGTCGGCGTCGAGTACGGAGCCATCTCGCTGACGGGCCACGACTGGACCGTCTCGGGGCACATCCAGATCGAGCGCGACGGGACCGGCTTCCAGGACCTCGTCATCTACACGGACCAGTCGATCGAGGCGGCCCTCGGCAAGCGCCTCAGCGCGCCGCTGGAGACCGCCGGCGTCACCGTCATCAACGATGCAATGAACGACTTCCTCGCCGGCGACTCGCCCGTGCTGACGCTGAAGCTCCTGGGCGGCAACGTCACGCCCGATCCCTCGGCCGGCGATCCGATCGTCTTCACCTGGAAGGCCTGGCTGACGTTGCAGCTCACCGTCGAGCAGACCCTCGAGGTGCCGGATCCCTTCTAGGCCTCGCCGATTCGCGTCTTTCCTTGCCGCGCGCGCCCTCGGGCGCGCGCGGTCTGCTTGACAGGTGGGCCCGGCGGCGCTAGCCTGCCATGGATTTTAGGCGTCCCTAATCCGTCGCCGCGAGGTCGCCCGTGCCCCTCCGCCAGGAAGCTCGCGAGGACTACCTGACCGCTCTGCTCCGCCTTGGCGAGTGCGGTGGCGCCGTCAGCACGACGGCCCTGGCCGCGCGGCTCGGGGTGGCGCCGGCCTCCGCAACCGGCATGCTCAAGACGCTCGCCCGCGAGGGCCTCGTCGCGCACGAGCGCTACCGCGGCGCGCAGCTCAGCCCGCTCGGCCGCGAGCGCGCGCTGGCGGTCGTCCGCCGGCACCGGCTCGTCGAGACCTTCCTCGTCGGCACGCTGGGCCTGCCCGCCGACCGCGTCCACGCGGAGGCGCACCGGCTCGAGCACGCCCTCTCCGACGAGGTGGTCGAGCGCCTGGACCACTGGCTGGGCCGCCCCGAGCGCGACCCGCACGGCAGTCCGATTCCCCGCGCGGAACCCCCGCGAATTCCTCAGGCAAAGGCTGACAGCCGGCCGCGGCGGCGCTAGGCTGGGCAAGGAGACCGGGCATGCGAAGCAGCTTGCCCC
>VGXI01000245.1 GCA_016873475.1 bacterium
GGGGCCTCGCCGTTTACGAGCGCTTGATTCAGGGTGGCTAGGCGGATGCAGCAGATCCCGCAGATCGGGGACCGCAGTCCCCTCGTGGCCTTCTTCCGCAACGACGACGTCAACGAGCTGACGCCCGAGCTCGTCGCCGTGAGCGAGATCTTCTTCGCCGCGGGGATTCCGATCATCCACGCCGTCGAGCCGGGCAACGTCACCGACGCCTGCGTGGACTGGCTGCTCGAGAAGAAGCAGCAGCACGGCCGCCTGCTCGAGATCATGCAGCACGGCTACAACCACACCAAGCACCAGAGCGGCGAGTTCGGCGGCACGCGCGGCTACCAGGAGCAGTACGACGACCTGCGCCGCGGGCGCGAGATCATGGAGCGCCGCTTCGGCGAGCACTGGTACTCTGCGGTGAACTTCCCCTACGGTCCCTACAACCAGGCGACGATCCGCGCGGTGGACGACCTCGGCTACTCGGTCTTCAACGGTCACTACAATCCGCGGCTCTCGCGCCGGCTCTTCTACGTGCTCGGTCGCATGCTCAACAAGGGGCAGCTCTTCGATCGCCACATCAGCCACCACCTGGAGATCTACCCCGGCACGCACACCTTCACGATCGACATGGCGATCTCCTACATCGAGCACTACCGCGGCAACTATGGCAGCACCGACTGCGAATGGCACTCGCTCGCCGAGCTGATGCAGCGCTACGAGGCGACGAAGCGGCACATCAACGTCATCGGTTGGCTGCTGCACCACCGCTATCACTGCAGCCCGGAGAGCCTGAAGCTCGTGCAGGACAGCATCGACGCCATGCGCCGTCGCGACCCCGCAATCGAGTTCTGGAACTTCGAAGAGATCCACGCCGCCTTCGGGCCCCAGGGGGCGCAGCGCCAGGCGGGCTAGGTCCCGCCCCGCCGCGCGCGGGCCGCTAGGAGCCGCGAGGCCGCCGTGAGCCGGACAGCGCAACCCTCTCGCTTCGACCTGCTCTGCTTCGGCGAGGACTGGTACAAGTCCAGCTACACGAGCACGCGGCAGATCGTGCTGCGCCTGGCCGTTGGCCGGCGCCTGCTCTGGGTGAATCCCCTGCCCGTGCGCGCGCCCTCCCTGGCCGGGCGCGACGAGCGCCACGCCGCCCTGCGCAAGATCCAGCACAAGCTGCGCACGCACCTGCGGCCCCTCGCTCGGCCGCGGCCGGGAGTCTGGGTGCTGAGCCCGCTCTACTTGCCCGTGTTCCTGGACGCCCGCGGCGATCGCCTGAACGGCGCGCTGCTCACGGCGCAGGTCTGGCTGGCGCTTCGCCTGCTGGGGTTGCGCCGACCGCTGATCTGGGCCTCGTCCACCTATCACGCGCTCTTCGTCGCGCGGCGCCTTGCCCACCGCGGCTTCTTCTACCGCTTCGCCGACAAGAACAGCGCCTTCACGGACCTGCCGCCCGAGCGGGCGGCCCGGGCGCGCGCGCTCTACGAGACCTACGACCGGCGGCTCTGCGCCGAGGCGGACCGCGTCTACTGCGCCTCGCGGGCGATCGCCGAGGACCTGCGCGCGCGCTGTGGCGAGAGCGAGCGGATCGTCTACCAGCCGCACGGGGTGGACTTCGCGCACTTCAGCGCCGCGGGGACTGGCGCGCTCCCCTTGCCCGAGGCGCTGCGCGGGCTGCCGCATCCGGTGGTCGGCTACTTCGGCAGCCTCACCAACCACAACGACAAGGGCATCCTGCGGCGCCTCGCCGAGCGGCACCCCGACTGGAGCCTCGTGCTGATCGGCCGCGTGATCGGCGACTACAGCGAACTGGCGGACCTGCCCAACTTCCGCCTCACCGGCGCCGTGCCCTACGCCGAGCTGCCGGCCTGGGCGCAGGCCTTCGACGTCGCCATCATGAACTGGATAGAGACCGAGTGGATCGCGAGCAGCTTCCCGGTCAAGGTGCAGGAGTACCTGGCGCTCGGCCTGCCCGTGGTCTCCGTGCGCATCCGCGAGGTGGCCGAGCAGTTCGGCGATCTCGTGCGCATCGCCGAGGGGCCCGATGACTTCGTCCGCCTCGTCGAGGAGGAGCTGAGGACCGATACGCCGGCCAAGCGGGCGGCGCGCCGCGAGCGCGTGCGGGATCGCGACTGGTCGCAGATCGCCGCGGCCGTGCTCGCGGACGCCGAGGCGATCCACCGCGGGAAGTCGGCATGAGCGCGCCGCGCCTGCTCTACGTCCTCGACCGCTTTCCCACGGACACGCTCAACTTCGTCTACAACGAGATGCGTGCGCTCGAGGCGGCGGGCTGCGGGGTCGAGATCGTGTCACTCTTGCCGCCCGGCCCCTGCCCCGCCGAAGCGCGAGACTACTTGGCGCGCACGCAGGTGCTGCGCCCGATCCCGCCCGGGCGGCTGCTTCGCGCCTGGCTCCACTACGCGCTCCGCCGGCCGCGCGCGCTGGCCGGGCTCTTCGGCACGGTCCTCGAAGACGCCGGTCCCGGGAAGGCTCTGCACAATCTCGCCCACCTGGCCGTGGGCGTCGTCTTCGCCTACAGCGTGCGCGAGCGGCCGGCGCACATCCACGCGCACTTCGCCTACAAGGCCGCGCTGGCCGGGCTCTGCGCGAAGCGCCTGAACGGTAGCGGCTTCAGCTTCACGGCCCACGGCAGCGACACGGTGATGCCAGAGAAGCGCCACAGCCTGAAGAGCAAGCTGCGCGGCGCGGACTTCGCCATCGCGATCTCGGAGTACAACCGGCGGACCCTGCTCGCGCTCTGCCCCGAGCTGCCCGCGGGGCAGGTGCGCCTCCAGCGCACGGGCATCCGGCTCGCGGAGTTCCCCTTCCAGCCGCGGCCCGCGCGGCGCGAAGGCCCGGCGCGGCTGGTCTGCGTGGCCTCGCTCTACCCGGTCAAGAACCACGAGGGCCTGCTCGGCGCCTGCGCGCTGCTCGCGGCGCGCGGCCAGGCCTTTCGCCTCGATCTCGTCGGCAAGGACGAAGGCGGCCGCCGCGCCCAGCTCGAGGCGCAGGCGCGCCGGCTCGGCGTCCTCGAGGCCGTTCGCTTCCACGGCAGCGTGGACCACGGCGAGGTGGCGCGCTTCCTGGCCGAGGCGGACCTCTTCGTGCTCGCCAGCCACAGCGAGGGCATCCCGGTCTCGATGATGGAGGCGATGGCCGTCGGCCTGCCGGTCGTCGGGCCGCGGGTGACGGGTCTGCCCGAGCTGGTCGAGGACGGGGTGAGCGGTCTGCTCGCCGATCCCGCGCGGCCGGACGCCTTCGCCGCCGCCATCGCGCGCTTGCTCGACGATCCCGCAGCGGCCGCGGCCATGGCCCGCCGCGCGCGGGCGCGCATCGAAGCCGACTACGACATGGACAGAAACGCGCAGGCGCTCGCGCAGTGGCTGCGCGAGCGCCTGGCGTGAAGCGCGCGCCTACTTGAGCAGCAGCAGCTTGCCGCTCGCACTCCCCGTCGGCCCATTCACCCGCACCAGGTAGAGGCCGCTGCCCAGGGCCGTGCCCGCGTCGTCGCGGCCATCCCAGCGCAGCTCGCGGCGGCCGGCAAGCTGCCACTCGTCGGCGAGCGTGCGCTGCAGCCGACCCTGCGCATCGTAGATCGCCACCTGCCAGCGGCCAGCCGCGGGCAGCTCGTAGCTGATCAGCGTGCTCGGGTTGAAGGGGTTCGGCGTGTTGCCGAGGAGGCGCAGGGCGACCGGCGCGACGGGCGGCTCCTCGACCGGTGTCAGGTCGTTGATGACGAAGAGCGAATCGCTGAGGCTGGTCGAGTAGTCCAGCTCGGTGTTGTTGGTGTCGCGCACGCGGTCCTGCGTGAAGGTGAGCGCGCTCGCCCCTGCAGCCAGGCCGCGGAACTCGAGCAGGGCCAGCTCGCCGCCACCCGTCACCGTTCCGTTCAGGAAGGCCAGCGAGAAGTGCGCCTCCGTGGCGCCGGTCTCCGTGTAGTCGTGGAAATAGCTCTGCAGTCCGGAGCCGGTCACCCAGCTCCCCGCGTGGATAGCCTGCAGCGCGGCCACGCTCTCATCGAAATCGATCGTGACATCGACACCCTTCACCGGAACCTGGCTGGGCGCGATCATCACCCGCAGCGAGCAGACCTCGCCGACGTTCATCTCGCAGTCGGCGGGGTCGAGTCTGAGCAGGCCCTTGAGCGCATTGAGGCGCGCGGTGCGCGCTTGCCAGATGCGGCGGCTCGTCTGCTCCTGCAGGAAGACCGTGGCGTTCAGACGCGAGCCCACCCAGAAGCTCTCGGGCGAGATGTGCTGGGTGAAGGTCTGCACCCCGGGCGCCGGGTCGACCGGGAT
>VGXI01000246.1 GCA_016873475.1 bacterium
CCGCCGCCGCTCTCGAGCCGCCGCAACCGCTGCCGCCCGCCGAGGCCGTCGCGCTGCTGGCCGCCGAGGCGCCCGACGAACTCGTCGGCGAGGCCGATCAGCTCGTGCTCTTCGAGCGCGAGTCGGTGATCGTCGAGGACAGCGGCCTGGGCCACCGCTACCGCCATCGCTTCGTGAAGGCGCTCGAGCCCGCGGGCGCGCTCGCGCTCGCCGCCCTGCGCTTCGATTACGACCCCGCAAGCAACGTGCTCGACCTGCGACTCGTGCGCGTGCACCGCGCCGACTCGAGCTGGGTGGACATCGATCCCGCGCTCGCCCGCGACGTGCCGCAGCCCACGGACCTCATCAACTGGGGCGCGCGGATGAAGGTGCTCGGCCTGCCGCCGCTGGCCGTGGGCGACGGCGTCGAGACCCTCACCTACAGCAAGGGCTTCCTGATCGCCTACCTCGCCGCCGACGAGCCCGAGCAGCCCCGGCAGCTCGAGGTGCTCAAGCCCGTGCCGGCCGGCGAGGCCATGAGCCTGCTCGACAGCACGGTCGCGAGTGTTTCTCGCGGGGGCTCCAGTGACGAGCGCTACATCCCGCCCATGCGCGGGCACTTCTACGACGTGCAGCTCTTCCAGAGCGACCTGCCCCAGCGCGAGCGCCGCTACACGGTGAGCCTGCCGGCCACGAAGCCGCTCCAGTACAGCGTCTACAATGGCGAGGTGATGAGCAGCCTGCGCTTCGCCGGCGACCGCCACGACTACGCCTTCTGGAAGGAAAACGTGCCGGCGCTGGTCCACGAGCCGCGCATGCCCGACGCCAGCGACGTCGTGCCCAAGGTGGTGATGGCCACCACCGAGGACTGGGAAGCGAAGAGCCGCTGGTTCGCCGAGACGAACGAGTGGACCTTCGCGCACACGCCCGAGATCGCCGCGAAGGTCCGCGACATCACGCGCGGCCTCGATACCGACGAGGAGAAAGTGGCCGCCCTGCTGCACTGGGTGGCGCAGAACATCCGCTACTTCGGCCTCACGATGGGCAAGGGCGAAGGCTACACGCTCCACCCAGGCGAGATGACCTTCCGCGACCGCGCCGGCGTGTGCAAGGACATCGCCGGCATGCTGGTGACGATGCTGCGCGCGGCGGGCTACGAGGCCTACGGCGCGATGACGATGGCCGGCGCGCGGGTGGAGGACATCCCCGCCGACCAGTTCAATCACTGCGTCGTGGCGCTGAAGAAGCCCGACGGCAGCTTCCAGATGCTCGATCCCACCTGGGCGCCCTGGAACAACCCGACCTGGAGCCGCTGGGAGGGCGAGCAGGACTACGTGATCGGCGACTTCGATGGTCAGGACCTGATGCAGATCCCCGCCTTCAGTCCCGAGGACAACCTGCTCAGCGTGAAGAGCACGGCGCAGCTTGGCGCGGACGGCGCGCTCGATGGCACGCTCGAGTTCACCGGCCGCGGCGTGAGCGACGGCCGCCTGCGCGGGGTCGTCGCCGATCGCGCCGCGCGCGACCTGCGGCCCTATCTCGAGAACTGGCTCGGCGCGCTGACCCCGCGCGCTGAGCTCGTGGATTTCAGTTTCAGCGACCACCGCGACTTCACGCGGGACACAACGCTGCGCCTGCGCTATCGCCTGCCTGGCTGGGCCGAGGATCTCGGCGACAGCCTCGCCCTGCGCTCGCCGGCCCTTGCCCTGCTCGCGGGCAACGGCGCGCTCTGGCGCCTGGCCGGGCTGCCGAAGGCGAAAGAGCGCGTGCATCCCTACTTCATCTGGGCCGGCCAGCGCGTGGAGCTGAGCGAATCGCTCGAGTTGCCACGTGGCAACACCTGGGCCGCGCCGCCCGCGATCGATGAGAAGGAGACCCAGGCTTCATTCCGCTGCGACTGGAAGCCGGAGCGCGGCAGGCTCGACCTCACGGCCGCGCTCCAGGTGGATCGGCGCTTGATCCAGCCCGAGGACTGGCCCGGCCTGCGCGCCGTGGCCGACGCCATCGAGGCGCGCGCCGCCGCCGGACTCACCGCCGGCCGATCCGCTTCACGCAAGGGAGGTGCCCGATGAAGCGCGCCCTGTTGCTCGCCCTGCTCGCCGCCGCCTGCCTCGCAGCCGCGCTGCCGGCGCGCGCCGCCAGCGAGGGCGCCCTCGACTTCACGATCGCCGTCGATCCGGCCGCGCTGCTCGCGGCCGCGCCCGCGCCGCAGCCGGGCGAGGACGGCCTGGTCGTCTACGAGGCGCACCTCTACCGCTACGCGGACGGCCTCATGCGCCACCGCCACCAGCGGCTCCTGCGCGTGGCGACGGAGTGGGCGCTCGAGCGCCTCGCCGACCCGCGCCTGCGCTTCGACAGCGCGCGGCAGAAGATCACAGTGCACGCCGCGCGCACTTACTTCCCCGGCGGCGCTTTCGTGGACTCGCCGGCGAATGCCTTCAACACGGTGACGCCCGGCGAGCTGGCGCTCGCGCCGGACTTCCTGGACATCCAGGAGCTGGTGATCACGCACATTGGCCTCGAGCCCGGCTGCGCGCTCTGGCTCGACACGGAGATCGTGGACACGGCGCCGGCCGGCCTGCCGGAGGGCGCGCTGCTCTTCCCGCAGGGGGAGTTCCCCGTGCTGGAGATGCACATCGACAGCGGTGAGCTGATTGCGGAGCTCATCAGCCCGCATTTCGGCCTCTTGACCTTGCCCGAAGGAGACTATCTTTTGGCGCGAGAGTACGCCGAGAAGATGCAGGCGGCCAAGACCCCGCAGGAGCGGATAGCCGTCGAGGCGGGGTACCAGAACAGGGAGAGCGGCCCGCAGCGGCGTTGGCACTTCGAGAATCTTCCCGCTGCCCCTGGCCAGGCGACCCATCGTCTGGGGGACCAGCTCCCGCACCTGGTGCTGTCTCCACGGGACTCCTGGAAGGCCGTGATGGAGCGCGTCGATGCGAGCCTCAACACTGCGGCGGTAGATTCGGTCGGCCTTGGCGCCTGGCTCGCAAGAGTCGAGCGGGACCTGGAGCGCCCCTTCCTCTCCGATCGGGACGCGCTGGCCGCGATGCTGGCTGCCCTCGACGGACGCACCAGCCTGCTCTCGGGGGCGGACTGGGCTTGGCACCCGCCGCGCAGCGTCGCGCGCATCCTCGAGACCTCGGTCGCCACCCCGCTCGAGCGCACGGCCGTCATGATCGCGGCCTGCCGAAGCCGCGGATGGGAGCCACGACTGCTCCTTGCAAACCGTTGGGAGAGACACAGCAAGCAGCTGTTGGCGCTCGCTGCAATCGATGCTCCGCAGCTCAGGCTCCCTGAAATCGGACGCTTCTCGCCCGCAGAGGGTCGCATCTTCGAGTCCCAGGACCAGGTCTTCTACACCTACACGCTAGAAGAGCCTTCGATGTGGATCGGGCTGTACGACAGATCGCCCTTCGTCGCCGAGTCCAGCCTGTTCTGGGACCTCCGCGATGGCGAATTCGCCATGGATCTCCGTCTGGCGCCGCAAGGGCGGTGGGCAGGCCAGCACATGCCAGAGTCCGCGCTCCGGGATTGGTGTGCGAGCTGGTCCGATAGCAGCCGAGTGGAGTCGCTCGACCTGCAGGCCGGACTGCAGAAGATCAGGGCGAATCTGAGCGGAACGGCCAAGGCACCGGCTGCCGACGAGACGGGTCGGATTCGACTGGCTCTGCCGACCCTGCCTGTCGAGCTCGCGGCACTGCTTCCGCCTGGCATGCAGCGCGGGCAGAGCGAGTGCCGAGCCCTGCTCTTTCCCCATCCCATGCGATTGAGCTTGCGCTGGGTGCTCGACTTACCAACCGGCATGCAAGCCGCGGAGGTGCCTCCAATCAACGCGAGTTGCTCGATCGGCAGCCTGAGCGTCACGCGCAAGCAGGACGGCGAGCACCTCATCCTGGACTACGATCTCGATTGGGCCACGGGGGGCACCATCAAGGCTGCGTTCATTGAGCCGATCGAGCTGCCAGTCGGAGCGGCAGCGCCTTCATCAGATGCCTATCCCGATCCCGTGGCGGTCACCCCCGATGACTACCCCGCCTTCCGCGCGCTGGTGAACGCGGCGCTGGACCCGAAGACCACGGAGGTGCTGCTGGTCCCGCGCGCCAAGGCCTCGCCTTGATCCGCTAGGCGAACGAAGGCCAGAGTGACGAGACGCCTGCCGCAGCTGAGCTTGTGCTGGTCGGCGTGCCCGCGGCCTGCGGCATCGGCATTTGTTTGGCGATGCACTTGACCGTCGCGGACTCTCATAGTATATTGCAGGCCTCCCCACCTCCCGCGACCTCGTCCTGGC
>VGXI01000247.1 GCA_016873475.1 bacterium
GGCCGGCGCGCCGATCGACTACGCGGGTACCCCGCGCACGCGGCCCTTCCTCTGCGACTGGACCGGGGACGGCTGGTTCGACCTGCTCATCGGTCTGGGCGACGGCAAGGTGCACCTGCTCCAGGGCGCGCCCACGGACGTTGCGGTCCTGCCGCCCGCCGCGCGCCTCGGCCTGCCCTGGCCGAATCCGGCCAACCCACGGCTCAGTGTCGAACTCGCGGTCGAGCAGCCCGGGACCTACGCGGTGCGCGTGCTGGCCTTGGACGGCCGCGCCGTGGCAGCGCTGTTCGCCGGCAGCGCGGCGCCGGGCATCCTGCGCCTCGACTGGGACGGCCGCGACGGCGCCGGGCGGCCGGCGCCCTCGGGCCTCTACTTGATCGCGCTGAGCGGCGAGGCGAGCGGCGCGCGGAAGTGCCTGCTCCTGCGCTGAGTGCCCGCTGCAATGCCAGACGCCCACGGGCGCGCCCTTGCCGCCCCAGGCCAAGGCAGACTATCGCGTCCAGGCCTTCCCCAATCCTTTCAACCCGGCCACGGAGATTCGCCTCAGCCTCCCAGCGGCGGGACCGATCTCGCTGCGCGTCGTCGACATTGCCGGCCGCCTGCAGCGCGTTCTGGTCGATGGAACGCGCTACCCGGCCGGCGAATCGCGCTTGAGTTGGGATGGGCGCGACGGCTCCGGCCGGCAGCTGCCGAGCGGCCGCTACTTCCTCGTCCTGGAGGCCGGCGGCCAGCGCCTCGCCGGCAGTGCGGTGCTGCTGAAGTAGCAGTCGCCTGCGGGCTGGCGCCCGGTCGGATGAGAAGTGGTATACTTTGCCGGGCGCAAACTCGCGCCGGGGAGGTCCTTCGATGCGCATCACCGGCCTGCTGATGATCGCCATGTTGCTCGTCGCCCTGCCTGCGACCGCCTCGCTGCAGTTCGGCGCCAACGTCCTGCTGCCCGCTCACGGCGAGGAAGTCTACGTCCCCGGGCACTCAGTGCCCTGCCTGGCGGACCTGAACACCGACGGCTACCCCGACCTGCTCGTGGGCGAGGGGAGCGGCCTCTACCCGGGCCGGGTGCGCCTCTACCTCAACGAGGCGCTGGGCGCGCCGCCCAGCTTCGGCGACTACGACTACCTGCGCCTGCTCAGCGGCGCGGAGATCAGCTACCCCGGTGGCTGATGCCTCGGTCTATTCCCGCGCGTCGCGCGGTGGAACGACGACGAGCTTCTCGATCTGATCCTCGGCGACTCCGAAGGCTTCGTGCACATCCACCTCAACGTCGGCACGGCGCAGGAGCCGCGCTTCGACAGCGGTGCGCGCGTGCAGGTCGGCCCGCCGGGAGCGAAGGTCGACCTCAACGTGGGCTACCGGGCGACGCCCGACGTCGTCGACTGGAACGAGGACGGCCTCTTCGACCTGCTCGTCGGTGCCTACGACGGCAAGCTCCGCCTCTACCTGAACGAGGGCGGCGGCCTGCCGCCGGACTTCCGGCACACGCTCTTCGTGAGCGACGGCAGCGGCGACCTCGTCGTTCCGCTTGGCTACGCGAGTCCGACGATGGCCGACTTCGACGGGGACGACGCGAAGGACCTCGTCATCGGCAACGCGGAGGGCGAGCTCTACTTCTATGCGAACGCGGGGACGCAGGCGGCGCCGCTCTTCGGCGTCGGCTGGCGCTGCGAGAGCCTGAGCCTGCCCATCGATCTCGGCTACCAGGGCCGCGCGCGGCCCTTCGCGCTGGACTGGGACGGCGACGGCCGCCAGGACCTGCTCAGCGGCTCCAACCAGGGCAAGGTGCACCTCTTCCTCGGCCAGCCGAACAGCGTTGCCGTGCCGTTCCTCCCGGGAGCGGGCGCGAGGCTCAGCGCCTGGCCGAATCCAGCGCGGCCGGCGACGACCTTTGCCTTCGCGCTCCCGCGCGCGGCCAGGGTGGCACTGAGTGTTCACGACGTGACGGGTCGGGAGCTCGTCACCCTCGTGGCCGACAGCTTCGGCGCCGGGACGCATGCCGTCGCCTGGGATGGCCGGGATGCCGGCGGTCGCGCCCTGCCTTCAGGGCTCTATCTGCTCAGGCTCCGCGCCGGCGACGAGCTGCTTGCCGGAAAGCTGCTGCTCCTGCGGTAGAGGCGATCGCTCGGTTCCGCTCGCGCGCGATCGAGCGCGCGCGACGCGGAAACGAGCTTGCTTGCCACGGAGCGCGGGGGAAGCCAGATGGCTTGCTCGGATCTGCGCGCTGCTCTACCTTCAGCCCGCATGACCCTCCTCGACCTCAAGTGCGTCTCGCTCGCCCTGGGTGGGCCGTCCTTGCTCGACGGCGTACAGCTCCAGATCGAGCGCGGCGAGCGCATCTGCCTGCTCGGGCGCAACGGCGCGGGCAAGACGACGCTGCTGCGTCTGTTGCAGGGCGCGCTGAGTCCCGACGCCGGTGAGATCGCCCGCGCGCCTGGCCTGCGCGTGGCTCTCCTGCCGCAGGAGCTGCCCGAGCCACTCGCCGGCAGCGTGCGCGAGACCGTGGCGGCGGGCTTCGCGGCGGCCGGCCTGCCGCCTGCCGGCCCCGGAGAGGCGCACCTCGTCGAGCAGGCGCTCACGCGCGGCGGCCTGGATGGCGACGCCGACCTGGCCACGCTCTCCACCGGCGGCAAGCGGCGCGCCCTGCTCGCGCGCGCCCTCGTCGTGGCGCCGGACCTGCTGCTCCTCGACGAGCCGACCAACCACCTGGACATCGACGCCATCGCCTGGCTCGAGGGCGAGCTGCGCCGCTTCACGGGTGCGCTCTTCTTCGTCACCCACGATCGTGCCTTCCTGCGCGCGCTGGCGGGGCGCATCCTGGAGCTGGATCGCGGTCGCCTGCGCAGCTTCGCCTGCGACTACGCGACCTACCTGGAGCGTCGCGAGGCGCTGCTCGCGACCGAGCTCGAGCAGAACGCCGAGTTCGACCGCAAGCTGGCCGCCGAGGAGGTCTGGCTGCGCCAGGGCATCCGCGCGCGGCGCACGCGCAACGAGGGGCGCGTGCGGGCGCTGGAGGGCTTGCGGGCCGAGCGGAAAGCCCGCCGCACGCAGCTCGGCAGCGCGCAGCTTGCCCTGCAAGATGCCGAACGCTCGGGCCGCCTCGTCGTCCGCGCGCGCGGCGTGGACTTCGCCTGGGGCGAGCGGGAGATCCTGCGCGGCTTCAGCACGGTCATCGCGCGCGGCGACAAGGTGGGCATCCTCGGCCCGAACGGCTCGGGCAAGACGACCCTGCTCCGCCTCATCCTCGGCGAGCTGAGGCCGGATGCCGGCACGGTGGAGCTTGGCGCGGGCCTCCAGGTGGCCTACTTCGATCAGCAGCGCAACCAGCTCGACGAGACTCGCAGCGTGCAGGACAACGTGACCGATGGCGGCGACACGCTGACGATCGGCGGCCGCAGCGTGCACGTGACGAGCTACCTGCAGCAGTTCCTCTTCGCGCCCGAGCAACTGCGCGCGCCGCTCAGCCGTCTGTCGGGCGGCGAGCGCAATCGCCTGCTCCTCGCCCGGCTGCTCGCGCGGCCGGCCAACGTGCTCGTGCTCGACGAGCCGACCAACGATCTGGATCTGGAAACGGTGGAGCTGCTGGAGGAGCAGCTCGTGGACTGGCCCGGCACCCTGCTCCTCGTCAGCCACGACCGCGAGTTCCTGGACAATGTCACGACCAGCACGCTCGTGCTGGAGGGCGAAGGCGTCGTGGCCGAGACGGTGGGCGGCTACTCGGATTGGGCGCGCACGCGGCGCCCCGCGCCCGCGCGCGCGAAGCCGGCGGTGAGCGCGCCGCGGACGCGCGCCGTCGACGCGAAGCGCCTCAGCTGGGCCGAGGCGCGGGAGCTTGAAGCGCTGCCCGGCCGCATCGAAGCCCTGGAGGGCGAGCAGGGCGGGCTGCACGCGCAGCTCGCGGATCCGGCCTACTACCAGCGCGCCGGCGCCCAGGTGGCGCAGGATCGCGCGCGGCTGGCGGAACTCGAGACCGCGCTGGCAGACCTCTACCAGCGCTGGGAGCGCCTGGCGGAGCGGCAGTCTTGAATCCGCTCGCGGCGCAATCGCCGCCGCTCCGTTGACAGCGAAGGAATGCGCGTCTAGATTGAGGGAGCCGTGAAACCGGGGGCGACCAGGTTTCGACGGGGATTCAAGAAGCTGGAGCTGCAGGCCGGGGACTTCTCGATTCTGCCCCGTTACCAAGGTCGAGAAACCACAATTGCCAACGATAACTTGGCCCTGGCCGCCTAACCTAGTTAGGTGACCTGCCCGCCTCACCTTTT
>VGXI01000248.1 GCA_016873475.1 bacterium
ACTCGTCCGCGACTTCGTGAACGACCGTCCAGCCGGCGCCGAGGGTGGGGTGCTCTACGGCAGCGAGTGGTACGGCTGGGACGGCTACGGCGGCTCCTCGATCAACGACCGGCGCGAGGGCCTGCTCATCCCCTTCGCGCAGTTCCCCTACGCGCTCGAGAGCCGCGATGCCGTTGTCGGCGCGCAGGCCGATCAGATCGAGTGCTTCCGGCTCCGGCTCGGCGGCGGCTGGGAATTCGTGCCGCTGAACGCCTACACGCCGGATGACGCCAACCGCTGGGTGGTGGATGCGATCACGGGCACCGTGGCCGAGGCGCGCTTCCGCGACGCCGAGCTGAAGGCGGGGGCCGGCTACTACGTCTGGATGCTGCGCGATGCAGCTGACGGCTGGACGGCGCTCCCGGCAGACTCCTGGCGGGGCCCGACGACTGGCCTCGTCCACGCCATTGGTCAGGGCCCGCTCGTTGATCTCAGCTACGAGCACTCGGGAAGTGCCACCTACGACGGCAAGGTCTACTGCGCCCACGCCGAGTGGAACAGCTTCTATGGCTGGCGGATCATCTGCCGCTTCGTCGACGGCGCGACCGTGCACCGGACGATCGTGGCTACGCTCGGCTTCCACCGGCTGCCCACCTTCGTCATCTGCGACATCACGCGGCCCGCCGACGTGACCGGCCGCAAGGGTGCCGTCATCTACGGCTGGATCGACTACGCCCCGGGGACGTCCTCGATCAATCGGATCTCCGGCACGAATGGCTCGGTCTGGACGGCGGCGAGCGGCGTGGATGTGCACCCGGTGATTGCGGCCGCGCCAGGCGCGCCCGTCTCGTTCTCGCCGCAAGGCCGCACGGTAGTCAGTTTCCGCGAGCGGAAGCTCGACACCGAGACGCGCTACTTCCGCGACAGCAGCGCGCCGCATATCAGCGGCCGCTGGACGCCGATCGCCATGGGCTTCAAGCGCCGCAACGAGACGATCGTCGGCCAGCGCTACACCCACTACAATGCGATCCTCTCCTGCCTCGACCGCTGCGAGCTGCAGCCATCGCTATCCGGCAGCAACGCCGCCGAGACCGACCGCGCCGGGACCTCCACCTACCGGCTGCTCTACCTGCACATCACGATCCTCGCGACGGCGAGCACGGATCCCTACCCCTACGCCACGTCGATCACCGACACCCACGGCCCGGGCTACGACATCCAGTCGAAGAGCCCGCTACCCTGGATGGGCATCAGTCGCGTGCTCCGTGGCGACGCCGGCGATGAGGGCTCGCTCAACGAGGCCGAGCACGTCTACGCCTACAACCCCACCGATCGCGGCCTCTACGAGATGGACGCAAGCGACACGGGACTCGGCAAGCCGCGCCTGCTCGGCATGGTGCCGCACTCGGACCTCTGGCTCGGCATGGGCAACCTCGCCGTCGGCAACGACGCAGGCGATGTGACCAAGCCGCTCATCGCCGGCATCTCCTGCCCGGCCTTTCCCTGCTCGGGCTTCGAGGCCTGGCCGATGGGGCTCTATCAGGCCTGGATCTACAGCGGCCGCCACTCGGGCCGGATCCCGCTGCTCGACCTCGAGGACCTGGACAAGTACCAGGCGATCTGCGGGGCCGCGGACCTGGGCGACCACCGCTTCGCCTACACCCGCGCCGGCGTCGCCGAGCTCAGGCCATACCCCGCGGTGGGGACGACGCCCGTGCTGACGATCCGCGGCCCGAGCGAGTACGAGCAGGCCAAGCGCACCAACACGGCGGTCGTTAACAGCTCGCAGCGTAGCGTCCATGACGTGCGCCCGGGCGAGGTGAGCATCACGACGATCGCCGCCCCCGAGAGCCGTTTCGCCGCGAGCCCCAGCTTCTCCGGGCTGGGGATCCACCCGGTGGAGCTTGAGCTGCGCTGCATCATCGCCGGCCGGCCGAGCGACCTGGTCGCCGCCGAAGCTAAGGACGCCTGGCGAGCGCATACGCTCTGGAGCTGGCGCCTGACCGGCTCGCGAATCAAGACGACGCTGCGCTCGCCGGTGATCGCCGGCGCCATCACGCTCTCGGTGGAGGACATCCAGGGCGTTAGCGCCGCCGACGCGGTCTCGCTCAGCATCGCCGACAGCGACCTGCGCGTGGACTACGTGGACGCGCTCACGGGGGCGATCGTCCTCGAGACGCCGCTGGCCGAAGGCTACGAGGCCGGGGCTGCGGTGCTGATCGATCCCGCCAGCCAGGGCGCCTGGAGCCATGCGTTGCGCTACGACCCCGTGCTGAACCGCTACCTGGGCATCGCCGAGGTAATGGCGGCCGCGGTGGCCGGCTCGCGCAGCATTCAGGTCTCGAGCCTGGCCCCCTTCGCGCCGGGGATCCTGATCCAGATCCACCCGAAGGGATCGGGCTTCGCAAGCGGCTCGAGCAGCCCCGACTACCTGGACTGCTACCGAGTGGTCCGGCTGCACGGCATCGAGGCCGGCTACGGCTACAACACGCTCGACATCGAGGCGATCGAGGGCGGCGGCCTCGTGGAGCAGATCGCCGAGGGCGATGCGATCACCGCCTACCTGAACCTGCCGCCAGTGGGACGCAGCCAGCAGATCGGCCAGAGCGGCATCATCTTCGGCCTGGTCGGGCAGGCAGGCGCGACGGACGACGACACCGAGCCGCCGATCGCCGAGGGCGACACGATCCGCCTGAGCTACCCCGGCCTCGAGGCCGACAAGAACCAGCAGAACCGCGTCACCGTGCGGGACGCGGAGAGCCTGGCCCGCTACGGCGATCGCAAGCCGCGCCGGCGCACGGCCAACAAGTTCGCCGACCACGAGCTGACGCTGCTGATGGCGAGCCGCGAAGTGCGCCGGGCGGCCTGGCCACGGGCGGCGCTCGAGCTGGCCGGCGTGCGGATGCGCGACCCGGCCGAGCACGACCTGCTGCTCACGCTGGAGCTCTTCGACGTGGTCGACATCGTCGACGAGGTTCTGCTCGCGAGCTACCCAAACTGCCGCGGGCACTTCGTGGTGGTGGGCCACAAGTACAATCCGGACTCCGACCTGGTCGATCTCGACCTCGAGGAGCTGGACGCGACGAGCCCGGGCAGCCGCTACTCGGAGGTGGCCTCCATCCCGGCGCGGCCGGATTTCCTGGCCTACGGCGACGACACCGAGATCCTGCTCACCTGGGACAAAGCGCAGCTCGGCGCCTCTGACTCGATCGTAATCCGCTGGTCGACGACCGGCTTCCCGAAGGTGCCGACGGACGGCACACTGCTCGGCACCTACGGTCTGGGCGTCTACAGCGACAAGCATACGAGCCTGAGCAACGGGACGACCTATTACTACACGGCTTTCGTCCAGCTGGGCTCGGGCGAGTACTCGCCCTGGGCTGTCGCGAAGGCGACGCCGGCGGCGGACCCGGCGGCGATCACCGGCCTCGCCGTTGCTGCCGGCGACGAGGCGCTGACGCTCACCTGGACGGATCCGGCGACGCCCGACTTCGCGGGTGTGATGGTGCGCTACACGACGACCGGCACGGCGCCGGCGACGGTGGCGGACGGTACGGCCGCGGGCTTCGTGCCTCCAGGCGCCGAGACGATGGCGCTCACCGGCCTTGACAACGGCCGGCGCTACTCGCTCTCGCTCTTCGCGCTCGACGGCATGGGCAACGCGGCGGCCGCGGTCTCGATCGACGGCGATCCCGACTTCGACCCCGAGGACTACGTGAGCGTCAGCGCCAACTGGCGTGCCCACGCGCTGCGCGGCGTGGTCGCCGACGGTGGCGTCGTGAACAGCCTGAACGACGCCGGGCCCGACGCCCATCACCTGGCCAAGTACAGCGACGCCTCGCGGCCCACCTGGGACGATAGCGACGCCGACTACAACGACCTGCCGGTACTTGTCTACGACGGCGCTAACAAGACCCTGCACGCGGCGAGCTTCAACCCGTTCAGCCCCACGGCCGGCGGCATGCTCTTCCTGGTGGGAGAGATAGGCAGCACGGGCAGCGCGCAGACGTTCATCGCCAAGTACGACGGGACGGAGCGGCTCTTCTACATCCGCGGCGCGACGGTGGTGATCTACAAGGACTACGCCGGCAGCGCCTACGCGAGCATCACTGTGAGCGGCTTGCCGACGGGAACGCCGGTTCTGCTAGAGGTGGAGTTCATGCCCAAGCAGATCGCCCGGGCGGCGCTGGGCGGCGCCGAAGCGGGCAACGACGACGGCGACGCGCCGACCACGCTCGGCACCGGCGGCACCAAGCCGGTCACCCTG